>JAISBQ010000382.1 GCA_031266115.1 Bifidobacteriaceae bacterium | reverse complement strand
CGCCGCCGGTTCCCACCCCGCTCCGTCCCGCGGACGATGCCGGCTCCCGCCCTCACGCATCCGCCTCCCCACCCATCCCCGCCGGCCGTGCGACCCCGACGCGCCTCGTGGTGATGTCTGGCCCCCTGCGGGGCACCACCCTGCCCCTGGGCCAAGGATTGACGGTCGGACGATCGGCGACCTCCAACCTCGTGCTCGACGACGAATTCACATCCGCGCGCCACGCCCTCATCACCCCACGAGATGGCCAGTGGTACGTCGAGGATCTCGGATCCACGAACGGCACGTTTGTCGGCCGCCAGCGCCTCCAGGCTCCGGTCCCCGTGCACGCGGGAACCGTGATCCGGATCGGCCAGACCCGAGTAGAGCTGAGGTAAGCGATGAACGTCGCCTTCCGGTACGCCGCTCGGTCCGACATCGGACTCACGAGGTCAAACAACCAGGACTCGGGGTACGCAGGACCCCATCTGCTGGTAGTGGCCGATGGCATGGGCGGTCACGCGGGCGGCGATATCGCCTCATCGGTCGCGATCGCGCACCTCGTGCCGTTGGACGACGACAACCCACGCGCCGATGACGCCGC
The DNA here is from genome assembly GCA_031266115.1 of Bifidobacteriaceae bacterium. Classification (GTDB taxonomy): domain Bacteria; phylum Actinomycetota; class Actinomycetes; order Actinomycetales; family WQXJ01; genus JAIRRT01. Next base: position 20,313 of record JAISBQ010000382.1, on the reverse strand, counting down.
CCGCCACCTCGACGACGCCGTGACCTCGGCCCATGACGAGCTGCTCGACCGGGTGGCCGAGACTCCCGAGTTGGCGGGTCTCGGCACCACGATCACCGCGATACTGCGGTCCGGCGATCGCCTGGTCCTCGGGCACATCGGCGATTCACGCGCCTATCTGCTTCGACACGGGGTCCTGGAGCAGGTGACTACCGACCACACCTTCGTCCAATACCTGGTGGAGAGCGGGAAGTTGGAGGCGGACCAGGCCGAGCGCCATCCTCAGCGCTCGCTGCTCCTGCGGGTGCTAGGCGACGTCGATTTGGGTGGCGGCCTGGATATTTCGGTGCGCGGCGCCCAGGCTGGCGACAGGTGGCTCCTGTGCTCCGATGGCCTATCCGGGGTGGTCTCCACCGAAACGTTGACTGAGACTCTGACCACGCAATCCGATCCCGGCGCGGCGGCAGACAGTCTCATCGACTTGGCGCTGCGCGGCGGCGGTCCCGACAACGTCACCTGCATCGTCGCGGACGTGATCAACCTGGATGCGGTCGCGGACGGCGAGGCCCCGCCCACGTCTGTCGAAGTGGTGGGCGCGGCGGCGATTGATCGCGATCGCCCCACCCGTGGCGGTTCCGGCGCGGCGGGGCGTGCGGCCAGGCTGGTGTCCAGAACATCGCACGATGCCGGCGCGAACGCCACACCATGGCGGCGCCTCGGCCGTCGGCGGCGCCGGCGGGCAAGGCCCGCGGGGGAACTGGAGGACCTGCGCAGGCGTCGCCCCGTGGGGAACAGGGTGGTGGGCGTGATTGCCGGTACCGTAGCCGTCCTCGCGGTCGCCGCCGCGGGGTTGAGCGGCTATCGGTGGACCCAGGGCCAGTACTACGTGGGCGAATCGCGGGGAATGGTCGCCATCTATCAGGGGATCGCCCAGCAGATCGGCCCGCTGCGCTTGTCTCATCCAGTCGTCACATCCTCGGTGGAGGTCGCGTCGCTCCCGGATGTGTCTCGTGATCGCCTGGTTGCCACGATTGCCGCTGCGTCGATGGCAGACGCTGAGGCGAAGCTCGCGACCTTCCTGCGCGACGCCGGCCCCGAATCCACTCTCGGATTGCCCACGAACCCGTCACCGGTGGCGTCCGGCTCCGGCCGCTCCCCGACCTCCGGTTCCCCGCCCACGTCCAGCCCGCCCACGTCCCTGCCGGCAACCGACCCCTCCGCGAGGACGGACGGCTAGTGGCCACGGTGGCTCCCCTGGCGGCGCGCTCGGGCCGCGGCGGCGAACTGGGTCTGCTGGTCTTGGCCCTCGCCACGTCGGTGTATGCGTTTGCGCAGGTCAGTCTCGCGATGACGGGAGGGCTATCCAGTGATTTCCGCCGCTTCGCCATCGTCTATCCGGCACTCGCGATCATCATGCACGTGCTGCTGCGCCTGCGAGCGGCCTACGCGGACCCGGTGATCCTCCCGATCACCGTGCTTCTCAACGGCACGGGGTTGGCGATGATCTATCGCCTGGCGCTGCACTATGAGCAGGCAGAACCACGATTCGCTCAGATCTTCTCCCGTCAACTCGTGTGGACCGCCGTCGGTGTCACCGCGGCCGTCCTCGTTCTGGGATTGCTTCGCGACCACCGGACGCTGCGCCGGTTCACCTATACGGCGATGGCTCTGGGTTTGGCCGGCCTCGTGCTCCCTCTGGTACCCATCCTCGGCCACGAGGAGGGCGGGTCGCGCATCTGGATCCGGCTGGGGACCATGAGCTTTCAGCCCGCCGAGGTCTCGAAGATCTTGCTGGCCGTCTTCTTTGCGGGATACCTGGTCACGCGCGCGGAGACGCTCTCGCTCGCCGGGGCGAAGTTCGCCGGGCTGCGTTTGCCGCGCCCACGGGATCTCGGCCCCATCTTGGCGGCGTGGCTCGCCTCGGTCGCGGTGCTGATTTTCGAGAAGGATCTCGGCACATCGCTATTGTTCTTCGGCCTGTTCGTGGCTGTCCTCTACATCGCCACCAACCGGCCGAGTTGGATCGTGATCGGCTTGGTGCTGTTCAGCGCGGGTGTCGTGGTGGCGGCACGAGTGTTCGCCCATCTCCAGACCCGCGTGGCCACGTGGCTCGATCCGTTCACCGACTACTACGGGGCCGGCTACCAGCTATCCAATGGGCTGTTCGGCTTGGCGAACGGTGGCCTTGGCGGAACGGGCTGGGGCGAAGGACGGCCCGACCTCACCTCGCTCGCCTTCTCCGATTTCATCGTCGATTCCCTCGGTGAAGAATTGGGGTTGACCGGCCTGTTCGCGATCCTCACGTGCTTTGTCCTGCTGGTCCAGCGCGGCATGCGCGCAGCCATGGGGGTGCGCGACGGTTTCGGCAAGCTTCTGGCCAGCGGTCTGGCGTTCGCCATGGCGCTCCAGGTGTTCGTGGTGGTGGGTGGGGTGACCCGGTTGATACCGCTGACGGGACTGACCACCCCGTTCCTGGCCGCGGGTGGATCGTCGCTGGTCGCCAATTGGATGATCGTTGCTCTGCTCTTGCGGGTGTCCGATGGCGCACGGCGGCCCCCGCCGGCAACCAGCGAGATCGATCTGTCGGGCGTGATCGCCGCCGAGGCGGATGGTGGTGCCGCGTGAACACACAGATTCGCCGCGTGACGACGTTGACGATCGTCATGTTCCTCGCCCTGTTCGGGATGGTGACGGTCGACCAGTTCGTGAACGCCGGGGCCTTGCGGGCGAATCCCCACAACGCGCGAACGTACTACGCGAGCTTCAACAAGGACCGGGGTCCGCTCATCGTCGCGGGCGAGGCGATCGCCTCGTCGGTCCCGGTGGACGACGATTACGGGTACCAGCGGACCTACGCCGAGGGGCCGGTGTACGCGCCGGTCACGGGCTTCTATTCCGTGCTCCTCGGGATGACGGGGATGGAGTGGGCGGCCGACGATGTGCTCCAAGGCACAGCAGATTCGCTGTTCTTGACGCGGATACAGGACTTGGTGACGGGTGCCCAACCCCAAGGTGGAGCCGTCGAGTTGACCATCGACGAGGCGGCTCAGCTCGCGGCGTGGCGTGGGCTTGGCGATCAGCGCGGCGCGGTGGTGGCGCTCGACACGGACACCGGGGAGATCCTCGCGATGGTCTCGACGCCGAGCTATGACCCCTCGGTCTTGGCCGGCCACGACACCGCGAAGGTTCAACAGGCTTATGATGCCCTGCTTGCCGAGGCGGGCAATCCCCTGTGGAACCGGGCGATCGCCGGGAACCTCTACGCCCCGGGGTCCACGTTCAAGCTGATCACAGCGGCCGCCGCCTTGGAGTCGGGTGAATACACCGCGGACAGCCAGCTCGATGCTCCTACGCGCCTAGCCCTACCGGATTCGACGGCCGTCCTCGGCAACATGGGCGATTCGATGTGCTCCGGCAGTGGGTCGATGACGATGGCGCAGGCCCTGGCCGTCTCGTGCAACACGGCCTTCGCGTCCCTCGGGCTGGAGCTGGGCGACGAGGCAATTCGCGCCCAGGCCGAACGTTTCGGGTTCGCGGGCCCACTATCCATCCCCCTGCCGGTCACCCCATCGGTGTTTCCCGAGGATGTGGACCGGCCGCAGACGGCGATGGCCGCCATCGGACAATATGACGACAGGGTGACACCGCTGCAGATGGCGATGGTGGTCTCCGCGATTGCCGCCGATGGCGTGCTGCACACTCCGCATCTCGTGCGGACAGAGCGTGGGGCAAACCTGGAGGTTGTCGCGACCACGCCCGTCGAGACGCTCGCCGTGCCCCTGTCGCGATCCTCGGCGGAGCAGCTGGCGGACATGATGGTCCAGGTCGTGGACAACGGCTCGGGCGGGCGCGCGGCGATCCCCGGCGTTCGCGTGGGAGGAAAGACGGGCACGGCTGAAAAGGGTGACGGCCAAGCACCCGATAATTGGTTTGTCGCGTTCGGCGAGACCGAGGATCGCTCGGTGGCCGTCGCGGTGGTTGTCGAAGATGGGGGCAAAGCCGGGATGCAAGGCACCGGCGGCGCCGTGGCCGGGCCGATTGCCCGGGAAGTGATGGAGGCGGTGTTGGATCGGTGATTGTCAGTTCTGGGCTCAAGCTTGCCGACGGCCGCTACGAGTTCGGCTCACTCATCGCAGTGGGCGGGATGGGCGAGGTGTGGCGGGGCGAGGACATGTGGGCATCACGCACCGTGGCTATCAAGGTGTTGCGCCCCGAGTTCACCGGCGATGAGGCCTCGCTGCACCGGTTGCGCACCGAGGCACACAACGCCGCCATGCTCAACCATCCCAACATCGCCCGCGTCTACGACTACAGGGAGGAAGAGGGCACCGGATACCTGGTGTTGGAGTACGTGCCCGGCCAGTCCCTCGCCGACGTTCTGGCCGCCCAGTCGACGATGCCGGCCCACCAGCTGATCGACATCCTCCACCAGTGTGCCGAAGGGCTTTTCGCCGCGCACCGCGCCGGGGTGGTCCATCGGGATGTCAAACCGGGGAACATCTTGCTGGGACCGAACGGGACGGTGAAGCTCACGGACTTCGGCATCTCGGTGTGCCTCGGTCAAGCAGCGCTGACCGCGACGGGCAAGGTGATGGGCACGGCCCAGTACCTCGCACCGGAGCAGGCGCTGGGCAAGCCGGCAACGCCCGCCGGAGACATGTATGCCCTCGGCATCATCGCCTACGAGTGCCTCGCAGGCACCCGGCCCTTCAACTCGGGCGGAGACGTCGATATCGCCCTGGCACAGGTGCGCCAACCCCCACCCCCCCTTCCCTCCTGGGTGGCGAGGCCCCTGCGCGACCTCGTGGTCCGTCTACTCGCCAAGGATCCGGCCAAACGCCCAGCGACATGCGGTGAGCTGGCGCACATCTTGCTGCGACTTCGACCGGCGCCCGACCCGGCATCACCCGAGACCTCACCGGTGGACATTCCCATCCAGGCTCCGTCGCAGGAGTCCCGACCGGCCGAGACCGCGGATATCCCGCCGGCCGATACGGCCGGCCTGGCCCCCGCCGTGCCGACCCCGCCCGCGGCGCCCCAGGGCGGCCTCGTGGGGGCACGGGATGATCGCGCGGTCTCCCCAATCACTCAGACGGACGTCGCTCCACCCGATCCACGTGGTCCGCCTGCCCCGGCCCAGGCGACCCCGCCGGGCACCCTTCTCGGCGAACAGGCCCCCGTCGCCGCCCCCGATCACGCACCGGCCACCCCGCTTGCGCCAGCCCTGGCCACCACCGGCGATCCCGGCGAAGAGCACGTCCCTGCCCTGGTCAGCACCGAAGACACCGCGTCAGCTCCCGCGAAGGCACCGGCAGCGATCGCCAAACCCGCGCCGCCGTCCGCGTTCCCGCGGGTGCCCACACCCCCGCCACCGGTCTCGCGCGGCCGGCCGCCCACCCGGAGGGCCGCGGCTCAAGCCGGCCGGCCGCCATCGTCGGATGCCATACTGGCGCGGCGCAGACGGCGACCGCGCAGGCCGGTCCGTGCGGCTGTCCCGTTCGCTCTGCTCTTGCTGTGCCTGGCGGCGATCATCGGCGGCATCCTTCTTTCTGGAGCGGACAACGCCCTATTGGGTGCTGCTCCGTATTCCAATTCCGCAACGCTGGCGTCCTGCGCCACCGATAGCCCGGGACGTGGGATCATTCAGGGTGACACCCTGATCCCACGATCCGGCGCCGTTCCAGGCATAAGCCTCAATCGAAAGGAATCCTGTGGCTGACTACACGCCTCGGATCCTCGCGGGCCGTTACGAGGTCGGCGACCTCATCGGCCGCGGTGGCATGGCCGAGGTGCATGTCGGACGAGACACGCGGCTCGGGCGGACCGTCGCCATCAAAGTGCTGCGCTCCGACCTTGCGCGCGATCCCGCCTTCCAAACCCGGTTCCGCCGCGAGGCCCAGGCCGCCGCGTCGCTGAACCACCCCGCCATCGTCGCTGTCTACGACACCGGTGAGGATGTGTCCACCGATTCCGCGGGCGCGGCCGTTCGTGTGCCGTACATCATCATGGAGTACGTCGAGGGCCACACCTTGCGCGAGTTGATGCGCGATGGGGCCGCACTGCCGATCGATGAGGCCATCGACATCACCGTCGGCGTTCTCTCGGCGCTTCAGTACGCCCACCACACAGGGATCGTGCACCGGGACATCAAGCCGGCCAACATCATGTTGACGGCAACGGGGCAGGTCAAGGTGATGGACTTCGGGATCGCGCGGGCGCTCGCGGACACGGCCGCTACGATGACTCAGACCCAGGCGGTGATCGGCACCGCCCAGTACCTCAGCCCGGAACAGGCACGCGGGGAGACCGTTGACGCCCGATCTGACCTGTATTCCACCGGATGTGTTCTCTACGAACTGTTGACCGGACGCCCGCCCTTCGTCGGAGACTCCGCCGTCGCGGTCGCCTATCAGCACGTTCGTGAACTCCCCCAGCCGCCCAGCACACTGGCCCCCGATGTGCCAGACGTCTTGGACCGGATAGTCCTCAAGGCGTTGGCCAAGGACCGCGATCTGCGCTACTCGACTGCCTCGGAGTTCCGCGGCGATCTGGAGACCGCGAAGCGCGGCGGGCTGGTGAGCGCGCCCGTAGCAGCGGTGCCTCCGGTGACAAGTGAGACCAGGCGCCTGCCGCCGCCCGTCTTCCCGGCGACATCCACCACCCATATGGCGCCGCCATCGTCCCCGCCGCCGGATCTGTTCCCCACGCCGCGTAGTGGCGACCAGGAGGACGAGGAAGATTCATCGACCCGGCGCAAGCGATGGGCGCTGATCGGCATCATCGGTGGCGTGGTGGTCCTTGCCCTGGTGGTGATCCTCATCATCGCCATGAATGGCCGTGGTGGGACACCCGAGCCGAGTCCCTCAACGTCAGAATCGACATCCGGATCCCCCGTCGTCGTCCAGATTCCGGCGGTCGCACCGGGCCTGACCGCCGATGAGGCAGTCGCGGAACTGACAGCGCTCGACCTGATCGGTGTGCCCCGCGAGGTGGCGGATCCCACAATCGAGCGGGGCCTGGTGATCGCCTTCGATCCCCCGTCCGGGACACCGGCATCCCCCGGCGACGAGGTGGCGATCCTGGTATCCGCGGGGCCGGACACGCTTGATGTTCCAGACCTCACGGCGATGACCCAACAGGCCGCCCGAACCAGACTCACCGAACTGGGTCTGGTCGCCGGCGATGTCACCACCGAGAACAGCCCGGACGTCGAGACCAACAGCATCACGCGAACCGATCCACCCATGGGCGAGACCGTGCCCGCGGGAACCGAGATCAGCCTGTTTGTTTCCAACGGCCGGACCGTGGTCCCGAACGTCAAGGGGAAGCTCGCCGCCGACGCCCAGTCCACCCTCGAGGCGGCCGGCCTGTTCGTGGGAGAGCCCACCTACAAGGTGTCCGACGAGCCCGCCGGCACGGTGCTGTCGCAAACTCCGAAAGCCAAGGAAGAGGTCGCCCAACGCGCCCAGGTGACCCTGACCGTCGCCCGTGCAGCGACAAAGATCACCATCCCCACGGTGCTCGGCCTGGACCGGGAGAAGGCGAGAGTCACGCTGGAGGATCTCGGCCTGATCACCTCCTTCCTCGACGAATACTCCTCGACGGTGCCCGTCGGACTGGTGGTCCGGACCGATCCTGAACCGGGATTCTCCGCCACCGAAGGCGGCCAGATCACGGTGTACCTCTCGCTTGGAGCATCACAGGCGCCGGTCGCTCCGCCGGATGTGCCGATCGGCGGCGGGGGCATTGAAACCCAGCCAGCCGTGCCCGAGGAGGGCTACTGAGGGTGATACCGCGAATCCTCGTGGTGGACAACTACGACTCGTTCGTGTTCACCCTGGTGGATTACGTGCGCCGGTGCGGGGCAACGGCCGAGGTCTTCCGTCACGATGCGGTGCCCGGGGCTGACACCGGCGCCGCGACCGTGGGGTTCGATGGCGTCCTGGTCTCTCCCGGGCCAGGCAATCCCCGCGGCGCCGGCGCATCCATCCGCGTGATCAGTGAATGCGCCGCCCGCGCGATACCGATGCTCGGGGTGTGCCTGGGCCATCAGGCGCTGGGTGAGGCGTTCGGGGCGACGGTGGCTCATGCGCCACAGCTGCGTCATGGCAAGACTAGCGACATCCACCACGTCGGGCGGGGGATCTTTGCCGGCCTGCCCAGCCCCTTGACGGCCACCCGCTACCACTCCCTTGCCGTGGTCCCGGCCACAGTGCCACCTCAGCTCACCGTCACAGCGTGGGCCGGGGATGTGGTGATGGGCCTCGCCCACCGGGACTTGGAACTCCACGGCGTCCAATTCCATCCCGAATCGATTCTCACCGAGCACGGCTTGGCGATGATCGCGAACTGGCTGGCCCTCACAGCCGCCAGATAGGCGCGGCCGGCACCCACCCGAGCGATTCGGGCACCGTATCGCCTTCCTCAACGGTCAATTCGTTGAGGGGAAGCACGCCCGACAACCACGGAAAGAAATACTCGAAGCACAGCCACACGGCCACCAGGAACAAACACAGCAGCGTGAAGGCACGGAACCACCTAGGTCCCGGTAGGTGACGCCACAACGCTCCGTACATCGCTCAGCCCCCATCCCCCCGCAGCGCCGGCGGTGTCAACGCGCGCAGCGGCCCCTCGGACTTCTTGGTCCAATACTGCAACTCACCCCACACGATGTACCGGTGCGTCGAGGTGTAGCGGGGATGGCAGGTGGTCAGGGTGATGAGGCGGCGCTCCGGGGCAATCCCGGCCTGACCTGGGACCGGCCAGATGACCGACATCTCTGTCGGATCGACGATCTGCTGGTCATACATCTCGTAGATGAGGAAATACTCGTCGGTCTCGACAATCAGCTCATCGCCGTTGTGAAGCTCCTGGATTCGCGCGAACGGCTCGCCGTGGGTGATCCGGTGGGCAGCAGTCGCGAAATTACCCATCTCGCCAGCATTTTGGGTGTCCGGGTAGTGCCCGATCAGGCCCTTGTCGATCACCGGATCGTCGGTCCCCTCGGCGATCGCGACGTTGTAGCCGTAGCCCCATCGCGGCACATGGAGGGACAGCCAGGGTTGGCCGTCGTCCCCGCCAGCGATCTCGGGGAAGTTATCGGTGTACTCCGGGGCAAAGACCGGCGCCTCGCCTCCGCCTACATCCACCACCGTAATAGGCGGCACATACTCGGCCCGGACGTGAACAACCTCCAGGGCGTGCGCCTGAGCGGGGCGGGCTTCGACCGTGGACCACATGATTTCCCAGACCACGTACAGGCCGAGAATCACGCCCACGGTCATGAGGATCTCGCCGAGGACTCCGGTGATGATCGCTCCCACCGGGATTCGCCGGCGCGGGTCGGAGTCATCGCTCGCAGGGACCTGCGGCCACGGAATGGTCAGCACCGCATTGGCCTCACCCCGCACCTCGGTGGCGCCGGTCTGGGCAGCCTGGACAGCATGGACGGACGTGGCATGGCGCAATTGCGCTCTCGTCAGCCCCCCCTCGGGTCGAATGGGCTCACCACGGTGCCCGTGCCCGGCGACGTTACGGCGTTCCACCACCACCTCACGCGGCGGCGGCGGCGGGACCGAGGGCATTCCTCCCGGATCGGTCTGGCCCACCTCAGCCCATCTCGGAGGCTGTGCGGTTGTCCGCGCGCGGTCTCGGCCCATGGGCGAACCCACCGGCGTGGCACTCTCATCGGCGGCGGGTGTTTCCCCCGGGGATTCCGCCTTGGCGCGGTCAACCACCTCGCGGGGAATGGGCGCGCCGGCCACGGCTGCCGGGGCGTCGGGAGGGATCGAGGCATCGCGCGGGCCGGTGACGGTGGCGGAACCGGCGGGAGGTGGATCCTTGGGTGGGGAAGGACCGTCATCGTCGGGGCTCGAGGCATCATCCTCCTGGGTGCGGCGGACCGCCAAGATGGCATCGAGGTTGGCCAGGGTGACGGGAGCGTCCTCGCCGCCCGCATCCTCGTCGGGCCCCGAGGCGCGGTCCGGGGGGACCAAGCCGTCACTGCCGCTCATTGAGCCCCCTGTCATTGACCGCCCGTCGATGCGATGTACCGAAGGGTGATGCTACCGCCCGTATAGGCATCAATGCGCACGGACGAGCGCGTTTTGACCGACCACGTCAGCCCGATGAGATCGGCCAGTGTGCGGTACGGCTCAGTGAGGGTCGAGGTCCGCAGCTCGGCAGCAAGGCGCTGCGAATCGCCGATGGCGTCGATGACGTACGGCGGGGAGTAGGTTCGGCCGCCCAAGAGCAGGACGTTGCCCACGCAACGCACCACCGACATCGCGGTCAGACGCTGACCTTGAACGGCGATCGCCTCGGCGCCAGCGGCCCACATGGTGTTGATGACGGCCTCGATGTCTTGCTGGTGGACCACGTAGGTGTCCGGCGGCAAATCGTCACCTCGATCGGCCGGGACCGGGGCATCATCCAGGGTGACCGTGACACCGGGGCCCTCCACCGCTGCTCTGCCCGAGGCGATGTCAACCGCAGCGTCCCCCGTGCCGGGGGCCGGGGCGCCATCGCCGGCGGACAACCCTTCCACCTCCGCCGCCAGCCGTTCGCCGGTAGCCTCCAACTCACCCACTTCGCGGACCTGGTCTTCCACCAGGCCACCCAGGCCCTGGGGACCCATGTCGTCTGTCGCGAAGAGCCCGGCGTTGGTCCCGATCAACAGGCCAGCCGCAGCGGCGACCAGGGACACGGCGAGTGTCGATCTCCCCCCGATCGCGTGCTTTGCACCCTTGCGCGCCACCAGGGCTGTCCTTTCCGTCCAGGGTTGGCGTGGCCCGCCATCCGCCCAGACTACCCGGCATGTCACACCGGTGTCCGAGGGCCGCGGTGATTGTCATGTGGCGGGGGTGCGCCAACACGCCTGAACGGGTTCGACTACGCTAGACCGCGATCATCGCCGCCAGCCGAAGGAGTTTGTTCTCGTGCCCGAGTCGCGCTCACGCGCCAAGAAGCAAAAGAAGGCCGCCTACCTGCCACCTCCGGGGAAGTCCGAACCGGAACCGAGCCCCAAGTGGTGGGCGATCGTCATGGTAGTCCTCATGCTTGGTGGCCTGGCCTACGTCGTGTTCACCTACCTGGCCTTCCCCCCGATCCGCGCCCTCGGTGACTGGAACCTCGCCATCGGCTTCGCGGGCGTCCTGGCCGGCTTCCTCATGACGATGCGGTGGCGGTGACAGTTTTCCTCAGGCAGTGGATACGCCTGGGGATAACTACACCGCTGTCATTTCCCCCAGTGGGTGGATCGCGGGCGCTGTCCACAGGCTGCGGTGCCCATATCCCCTGGTGGCGGGTGGTTTATCCCCAGAGTTGGCCCATGATCGCATCACTTGTGGGCAACCCTGTGGATAAGGCGGCGTAAGCGCCGAGCACCAGGGCGGCGATGCCCGCCGTAGCGACGATTGAGTACACGCGGTGGCGCCCACGCGGCGCGAACGCATAGACGGCGCCCAGCCCGAGCCCCACGATCAAGCCCCCAAAGTGCCCCTGCCACGACACCGACCCGGAGTTGGTCAGCGTGAACACCACGTTGATCGCAAGGACCACAAGAATTCCTCGCAGGTTTCCACCCAGCCGGCGCACCACCCAGACCATCGCCCCGAACATCCCGAAGATCGCGCCAGACGCCCCCACAGTCAGCTGGACCCATTCCACCGATGGACCCGCGACGCGGGCCCATCCGAGAATCAGTAGGCCACCGCCCAAGCCGGACACAAGGTACAGAGCCGTAAAGCGCCATCGTCCGAGCATCGGCTCAAGGAACGAACCCACCATCCACAGACACAGCATGTTGAGCGCCAAGTGCGCCAGGCCAGCGTGGTCGAAGATCGACGTCACCACACGCCACGGCTCGGCCCGCGCGAGGACGGGAACAAACCCGAGATGCTCGGTCACCGCCAGTGCCGGAGCCAGCCATCCGACTGCGGACACCACCACGCACAGCCCAATCAGCACGATGGTGCACAGGGGCGGACCCCCCGATGCGGTGACGCCCAGGATCGAACGCAGGCGAGGATGAGCGGCCTGGTCCTGACGGACACAATCGACGCACTGGATGCCGACCGCGGCCGGAACTTGGCAGGCGGGGCATGCCGGGCGGTTGCACCGCTGGCATCGCACGAAGGCGGGCCTGTCGGGGTGACGGGGACACCGGAACGCGCCGGGCCCACCGTCGGGGGCCGGAACACCGTGGGGAGTGGTCATGACAGGCGGCCCGTGAGCAGCGAAGACGGGGTCACGGCTCGACGGTGACCGAGTCGATGGTGACGGGCGTGCGTGGCCGCTCGGATCGGTCCGTCGCGGTGGTGGCGATCGAGTCGACCACTGTGCGGGAGGCGTCATCGGCCACCTCACCGAAGATCGTGTGCGCGCCGTTGAGATGAGGCGTCGGAACCACAGTGATGAAGAACTGCGACCCGTTGGTCCCATGCCCGCCGCGGACGCCCGCATTGGCCATCGCCAACACGTACGGCCGGTCGAAGCGCTGGGCGGGGGAAATCTCGTCGTCGAAGGTGTAGCCCGGCCCCCCGGTGCCCGTCCCCAGGGGACAGCCGCCCTGGATCATGAAGCCATCGATCACGCGGTGGAACGTCAGGCCGTCATAGAACGGGGACGCGGAACGCTCGCCCGTCGCGGGATCGGTCCATTCGCGCTCTCCGGTAGCAAGACCGGTGAAGTTGGAGACAGTCTTCGGGGCGGATTCGGGAAACAGGGTCAGGCGGATGTCGCCATGGGAAGTGTGAAGGGTCGCATGCACCGCTCCATCCTGCCACGCGCGGCAAGATCACCATGATCGTGCCCACGTGGAGTGAATCGGTGAGACCATGGGGTGACTGGACCCTGATCTACGCGCCCCGCCCGTTCGGATGGGCGCCGACAAGGAGGATCGCCATCATGAGATCCCTGGGACATCCTTGCGCTTCGCATCGTTGCTGCCCGCCGCCGCACCGTGACTTCGCCAAGGTTGCGCGCGTTCACTCCCGCGCCGCCCGTGAGGCGGTGACCGAGGCTACGGGCCACGCCGCTCGCTGGGCCGCACCGCGAGCCGAGGCGGCCATCGACTGGGTGACACCGCGCGCCCAAGCGGCATGGCGTCACGGCGTGGCGGCGGCTGCACCCCGTGTCGAGGAGGCGGCACGCCTGTTGTCGCCCAAGATCGACATCGCACGGGACAAGCTCAAGGACGAGGTGTTGCCCACCATCGTCGATGCTGTCAACCGAGCCGCCGAGGTCGCCGCGCAAAGCGCCGGTCAAGCGGCTGGAGCACCCGCCATCGGCGTCCCGGCCGCGGCATCGGCCGCCTGCTCCGCTTCGGTATCGCGCGCCACGAAGAAGAGGCACCGCGTGCGCCGGTTCCTCGGGTGGTCAGCGCTCGCTGCGCTGGTGGGAGCCATCGCCTACGCGATGTGGACCCGGCGTGAACCGGACGGCGATCCGTGGTCCGAGGATGACGCCTGGGGCGACGACCCTGCGGCGTTCGTCCCCACCACACAGGGGTCAGGTGAAACGGCCGATGGCGACGGGCTCGCCGCCACGGCGAAAGACGGCCTGGAGGACCTAGCTGAGGTCGCTGGCGCGGCCGCCGATGCCGTCGGCGTCAAGACCGGCGAAGCCGTCCGCAAAGTCTCGACCGCGAGCAAGAAGGCAGCGGCTGTCGCCCAAACCGCCATCGACAAGGCCAGGCGCGCGGCCGATGCCGGGGCCGAGGAACCCACGCCGGGGCCGGACCACCCGTGAGGTAGCCGGACCCGGCGCACGCACGTGGCCGGCGACCCCCAGCGGCATGTGCCCGCCCTGTTCCCGCGTGGCTGGCGTGTGGTGCCCCGAGGACTAATGAGGAGATGGACCGATGAACGACGCCCCCATGACCACGCGCCGTATCGCCATGGTCGCTCACGACAACAAGAAGCACGATCTGCTCCGCTGGTGCGAATACAACCGACGGGTGCTCGCCAACCACGAGCTGTGGGCCACCGGAACCACCGGAACGATGCTCGAATACGAGCTCGGCCTACGGGTGAACCGGCTCCTGTCCGGTCCGGTGGGTGGGGACCAGCAGGTGGGCGCGATGATCGCCGAGAACCGCCTCGATGTGCTCATCTTCTTCTGGGACCCACTGGAACCCCAACCCCACGATCCCGACGTCAAGGCACTCCTGCGCCTCGCCGCCCTGTGGAACGCCCCCGCCGCATGCAACGCGGCGACCGCGGACCTCATGATCTCCTCTCCCCTTTTTGGGGGCGACTATCAGTGGCACCGCCCCCAGATCGACCCCCGCCAATGGCACGGCGCAGAGGACTAGGATGGCGCGGGGCCAGGCGTCGACAAGGGAGAGATCTGTGGAGGTGAAGCCGGCACCTATGGCCGGGCTTGGGGACATGGCCCGGCCGAAACTGCTGGCCGGAGTGCCGTTCGATCCCCGGAACAACGCACTGAACCTTGTGCGGCTGATGCTGGCGGCCGTGGTTATCGTGGACCACACCTTTCCTCTCACCCGCGGCCTGCCGTCGCCCCATGTGGGGCCGCAGACGCTGGGCGGGTGGGCCGTCATCGGGTTCTTCATCGTCTCGGGCTATCTCATCACCGGTTCGCGCACCTCACGGCCCCTGTCCGAATACCTGGTCCACCGCGTGGCGCGCATCTTTCCCGGGTACCTGGTGTGCCTTGGTGTCATCGCCTTCGGTGCCGCACCCATCGCCTACCTCGCGGATCACGGCACCCTTGATGGTTTCTTGTCGGGGAACACCAAGCCCGCCATGTTCCTGTGGTTGAACTTCACGCTTCACCAGGCCGCCTTCGACGTATCGGGAACACCAGCGGACATCCCGTACCCCGCCGTATGGGACGGTGCCCTGTGGTCGCTGTGGTACGAGTTCATGTGCTACCTCGTTGTCGGATTTGCCTTCTGTTTCGCCGCTGTGCGGCGCCACTCGGGGCTGGTCATCACGATCGGCTACGCGGCGTCTGTCGTGGTGATGAGATTCCACACGACGGTGCTGCCCTACGTTGACAACAGCACGGACGTCTACTTCTTCATCCACCTGTTGCCGTTCTTCCTCGCCGGCGCCGTTCTGTTCCACCTGCGCCAGCATCTGCGGTACTCCATAGCGGGGGCGGTTCTCGCCGCAGGGGTGGCGTTCGTCTTGATCGTCTATGTGCCGGTATGCGGCTCGCATCTGGCTGCGCCGTTCCTCGGGTATCTGCTCCTGTGGGTCGGCACGGTCTTGCCATGTCCCGCGCTCATCCGGCGGGAAGACATCTCCTACGGCGTCTACATCTACGGCTTTGTGATCCAGCAATGCCTGGTTCTGCTGGGTTTGCGCGAGTTGCCGATCGCGGTGTTCGCGATGATGGCCACCGCCCTGACCGTGATTCCCGCGAGCCTCAGCTGGATCCTCGTGGAACACCCGGCCTTGCGTCGCGCCCGTGGCCAGATCGCCTATCCGTGGTTGCGCCGGCGGATGCGGCCCCGACCCGTGGCACAGGAACTCGCATAGGCGAGACGACGGCCCACCTCGTTCCCCCCGTGCTCAAGGGCCTTGACATCGGCTGGGGGTTGGGGGAAAACTTCGCCTCACCAGACACAGCGACAACGCTGTCGGGGCACGTGTTCGGGTCGGGGACCAACCATCTACCGCAATGTCGGCGTGCGCGGCCGCGCTGACCGCTACATCCCTGGTCTCTCACATCCGAATACCCTGCACTGAAGGAGCCCCGAGAGATGACGCCAAAGTCCGTGACGCCAAAGCCATCATCCATCCGCCCGGGTTGCGCGTTACGCTCAACCCGCCCAACCACGTCCGTGCGCCGCGCCTGCGGCCTGGTGACTGCTGTCGCCCTCGCCATCGTGGGCCTCGTCGGCCCCACGGGGGCTACGGCGGCGCAGTCCGCCCCGGGCGGCACCTTCGCCTCGTCCTTTGAGGCGACCGATCCGCCGGCGCTGGTGACCGAGCCCTACGCCCCGCCGGTCGGCATTTCCGGCCCCACGGAGCCACGCAACTCCGCGATGAGCCACGTGATCCACGCGACCGCCGGGACGGAGAACACCGCCGCAGGCGAAGGTGTCGCCAACATCCTCGACGGCAACTCCCGCACCAAGTGGCTCTCGAACTCCGTCGCTCCGTGGTGGGCCATCTATGAGGCCGACGAGCCCGTGCTGATCAGGGAATACACCCTGACTTCCGCCAACGATTCGGTGGAGCGCGACCCCGCCGCGTGGACCATTGCCGGTTCGGAAGACGGCACCAGTTGGACAACCCTGGATTCGCGGACGGGCCAATCGTTCGGCGCACGCTACGAGGTCCGGCAGTTCAGCATCACCCAGCCTCAAGTGGACGATGCCGTCACCTACCGGCCGTACAAGTTCTTCCGTTTCACCGTGACGGCTCGGGGTGGGGGAGGAAGCGGGTCACAGATGATGCAGTTGGGCGATTGGACCCTCTATGCGGGTACTGAGGTGCCGCCGCCGCCCACACCGCCGACAGTCGCCGTCGGCAGCGGTCCGGGCACCGGGTTTGACATCCGAGCGAACGTCGGGTTCGACGGTGTCCGGTCATTGTCCTTCGGCGGAACTCTCACGGCCGCTGCGGCCAAGGCATCGGCTGTCATCTACAGCGACCTCAACGTCGCCATCGGCACCGAATCGGAGCTCAGCTACGCGATCTTCCCCACCCTGGACGGACCTTCCTACACCTACCTGAGCACATACGTAGCCGTCGATCTTGAAGTGACGGACGCCGACGGGGCTAATCCCACGTTGATGAGCCTGACGCCGGGAATCGTCGACCAGTATGGGTTCCCGGCGAGCGCGCTGGGTCAGGGCACGTCGAAGATCCTGGTGTGCAATTTCTGGAACTCCATGAAGGTGGACCTGAGCGCCCTTGCCGGCAAGAAGGTCACCAAGGTCCTGTTCACCTATGAGACCGACCGCGGCGAAGCAGGCACTGCCGTATCAGCCTGGGTCGATTCCATCAAGATCGCCGATGCCGTCCGGATCGACCCATCCAGCCTGACGAACTACGTGGACGTGCGCCGCGGCACGTGGGGTGGCATGAGCGAGTCCCGTGGCATCAACATTCCGGCCACCACCGTGCCCAACGGCTTCAACTATCTGATGCCGATGACGGGCAGCAACGATGCCGGTCGCGAGCAGTACTACTACATGTCCCACAACACGGCGACCAACCTGACACCGTTGCGCGGCCTGATCATCTCCCATCAACCCAGCCCACACATTCAAGACCGGTTGACGATGGCGTTCATGCCCTCGCTCAGCCAGTCCGGCACACCGAATGCCGCCCTGACCAACCGGCAGCTGACATTCAAACACTCCGACGAAACCGCGCAGCCGGAGATCTACCGTGTGGTGACCCAGGAGGGTTTGACCGCCGAGATGACTCCGACCGATCACGGCGGCGTGATGCGGTTCACCTTCCCGGAGACCAACACGGCGGGGTCGCTGATTGCCGACCGCCAAGGTTGGGACGCGACCTACAGCTGGGCAGAAGATGGCACGTTGACGGGATACACCGACGGCGGCTACGGCAACAACACCGGGCGCAGCCGGATGTTCATCTACGGGTCCCTCGATTGCACCCCCACGGCCACGGGCACGGGCACGAGCCGCGCTCAGTCGCGGTGGGCCCGTTGCGACCTGGGAGCCTCCAAGCAGATGCAGTTCCGCTTCGCCACCTCGTACCTCTCCCAGGCCCAAGCACAGCATAACTTCGCCGCCGAGGTGCCCTGGACCAGCTCCTTCGATTTGATCCAGGCCGCGACCCGGGCCACATGGAATCAGCGTCTGTCCGTGATAGACCTTTCGGGATCGTCGACCAACGACACAGCCAAACGGACCGTCTATTCAGACCTGTACCGGTTGAACACGTATCCCAGTTCCCATTTTGAGAACACCGCAGCGCCGGGCGATACCCCGGTTTACAAGTTCGCCAGCCCGGTTAATCCGACCAGCGGTGCCGCGAGCGCCACCGAGACCAACGCCGAGATTCGCTCGGGCCGGATGTACACGAACAACGGTTTCTGGGACACCTACCGCAGCGCATGGCCGGCCTACGCGATGTTCTACCCCGATTCCTCGGACGGGATTATCGACGGAATCGTCGAACAGTACCGGTCCGGCGGATGGATCAGCCGGTGGACGGCGCCAGGCTATGTCGACGCGATGACGGGAACGTCATCGGACGCGTCCTTCGCCGAGGCCTACGTCGCCGGTGCATTGCCGACGGACATCGCATTGGACGCCTACGATGCTGCGGTCAAGAACGCGACCGTGCTGCCCACTTCGCCCTACACCGGGATGCCGGCGGCGAATGTCGGCCGCAAGGGCTGGTCCACGGCCCCCTACCAGGGTTACACCGACACCTCGTTGAACGAAGCCGTGTCCTGGGGAATGGAGGGCGACATCAACGATGCCGCCATCGCCAAGATGGCTGCCAAGCTGGCCACCGATCCGGCCACGCCCGACAGCCGCCGGGACGAGATCGCCACCATGGCCGATTACTTGGCCAGGCGCGCCCAGAACTACTCCAACTACTTCGACCCGTCGATCGGGTTCTTCCAGGGCGTGACCCGCGCCGGGGATTTCCAGCGTCCAGCCTCGGGATATGACCCGACGTCGTGGAATTACGGCTTCACCGAGTCCAATGCCTGGACATTCGCGTTCCATGCGCCGTTCGACGTGGCCGGCATGGCGGCGCTCTACGGCTCCCAGCAAGCATTGGTCAACAAGGTTCAAGCGTTGATCGACACACCGGACAGGCAGAACGCCAGTTCCAAGGAACAGCATGAGGCTCGCGATACCCGACTTGGCCAGTTGGGGATCAGCAATCAAACCTCGTACCACATTCCGTATATCCCGGCGGCGGCCGGCAAACCGGCGTTGACACAGCGGATCATGCGCGATGCCGTCGGCCGGCTGGAGTCCGGCGGCGACATCGGCCAGGGGTATCTAGGCGACGAGGACAACGGCGCCATGGCGTCCTGGTACCTGTATGCCGCGCTCGGCTTCTATCCGTTGAATCTGGCGTCGGGCGAATACACCATCGGCTCGCCCGCCTATGACAAGATGACCGTCAGGTTCGAGGGCGGCGGCAGCCTGACTATCAACGCACCCGGCAACAGCCAGTCCACGTGGTACGTGGCCGGCGTCACGTTGGACGGTGTCGCGTTGACCGAGCCCACATTGAAGCAGGCCGACATTCTCGATGGCGGTCATCACGTTCTCGACTTCACCATGAGCCCTACGCCAACCACGTGGGGTGAGACGGAGTTGACCCCGGTCGATCCGATTCCGCCGCGGGATGCGACCAAGGCCGGTTATGGCACAGTGTCGGTGTCGGATGGTACGGCGTCCGCGGCGCTCAACGACGACAATTCAGCGACCACGGCGACGTTCGCCGCCGAGGCGGCCGACGTGCGATGGACTTCGGATGTGGGCCCGGTGGCGGTCGCCCGGTACACCCTGACCAATGGTCCGTCGGGCCCCGATCCTCAAGCGTGGACGTTGTCGGGGTCCGATGACGGCACCACCTGGACCGTCCTGGATACCCGCCAGGGCGAGACCTTCCGGTGGGACACGCAGCTCAGGCCGTTCGCCGTGGCGAATCCTGCGTTGTACAGCCACTACAAGGTGGCTATCACCGAGACGTCCGATGGCGGTCCAGCCACGGTCGCGGAGGTGGAGTTGCTCGTCGAGCCCGCGCAGGACTCCAGCGACACCCTGACGATCGCGACCAGCAGCGAACGCACGGCCACGGTGGGCGCGGCGCACGCCATCGTCCTGGGCCGCGTGCTCGGCGGGACCGGCGATCCGGGCACGATCGAGGCGAGCGTCGATTTCGGGGACGGCACCACCGGTTCAGCGACGGCGATCCGCAGTCCACTGGGTGGGGTGACCCTGTCGACGAGCCACGTCTACGCAACCCCGGGGGTCTACTCGATCGCCCTGACTGTGACGGATAGCACCGAGACCGCCACGGGCACCGTCGACGTCTATGCCCGGCCGTTGACCGGCATCGGCGAGGCGTTCGACAATTCGTGCCTGACCGAGGTGGGTGTGCCGGTGCCATGCGATGACGCGAACAGCGGCCTCGGGATCGCCAGGTTGGCGGCGGCGGGCTACGTTCAGGGTCAGACGATGGCGTTGGGCACCACCGGCCTGACGTTCACCCCGCGGGTGACCCAGCCGGGCGACACGGACAACCTGATGACACCGGGCGTCACCTTCCCGGTGGATCTCGGGGCGGGAGCGACGCGCATCTCGGTGGTCGGCTTTTCTACCAACGCCCCAGATGAGGGACTGACCGG
>JAISBQ010000408.1 GCA_031266115.1 Bifidobacteriaceae bacterium | reverse complement strand
GACGGGCCAACGCCAAGCATCCCCGCCACGCCACCACACACCATGGCAACACGCCGCGAACACCAACCCAACCAGCCAGCCCCAGGCCAGCCACCCACCATTAGAGAGTTTCAGGTTTGAGGGCCAGATCGGCCGGTTTCGGCCCGCAAACCTGAAACTCGGTACAGCGGGGGGAGCCGGCAGCGATCGGTTAGGCTGTCGGGGACTCCCCGTGCGGCGGCACCCCGCTGAACTCCCCCAGGGCCGGAAGGCAGCAAGGGCAGGTGGGCTCTGCCGGGTGCGCGGGGGGTCGCTTCGTCGGTGGTGTCAGGGGTTGGCCGTATGGTTACCGGATGACCCAAGCTTTGTACCGGCGGTACCGGCCTGAGACCTTCGAGGAGGTCATCGGGCAAGATCATGTGACTGGCCCGCTGCGGGCGGCGCTGACCTCGGGGCGCGTCTCGCACGCCTATCTGTTCTCTGGGCCTCGTGGGTGCGGTAAGACCACGTCGGCGCGCATCTTGGCGCGCTGTCTCAACTGTGCGGCCGGGCCGGCCGCACAGCCGTGCGGCGGGTGTGAATCGTGCCAAGAGTTGGGTCGCGGCGGCGGCGGGTCGCTGGACGTCGTGGAGATCGATGCGGCCTCGCACAACGGTGTGGACGATGCCCGTGACTTGCGGGAGCGCGCGGTCTACGCGCCGGTGCGGGATCAGTTCAAGATCTTTATCTTGGACGAGGCCCATATGGTCACCAACCAAGGGTTCAACGCCCTTCTCAAGCTCGTCGAGGAGCCGCCACCCCACGTGAAGTTCGTCTTCGCCACCACCGAACCAGAGAAGGTGATCGGAACCATCCGCTCCCGGACCCATCACTATCCGTTCCGCTTGGTGGCCCCAGGAACAATGGTCGACTACATGGAGCACCTGTGCGGGGCCGAGTCCATCCAGGCTGAGCCGGGCGTGTTGCCTCTCGTGGTCAAAGCGGGCGGTGGTTCGGTTCGGGATTCGGAGTCTGTGCTGGACCAGCTGATGGCGGGTTCCGCCGATGGCGTCCTGACCTATTCCGGTGCCGTCGCCCTGCTGGGGTTCACTCCCGAGAACCTGCTGGAGGCGATGGTGGACGCGCTGGCCACGTCCGATGGCGGCGCCGCCTTGCGCGTGATCGAGTCCCTCGTCGAATCCGGTGGGGATCCGCGCCGGTTCGTGGAGGATTTCCTGGAACGGCTGCGAGACCTGATTGTGCTCGCGGCAGCCGGCGATGGTGCGCTTGCCGCTCTGCGGTCTGTCCCGCCGGACGCGTTGGCGGGGATGCGCGAGCACGCGAACACCATGGGGATGGAGGTGTTGTCTCGTGCGGCCGATGTGGTCAATGCCGGCCTGACCCAGATGACAGGAGCAACCTCGCCGCGCCTGCAGGTGGAGCTGCTGGTGCCACGGATGCTTGTGGCCGCTCACGGTGTCCGCCGCCCGAGTCCCGGTGCAGCGCCGGCCGGTCCGATGCCGGCGGGCCCCCAGGCCTCACGCTCCCCGGTCGCCATTGGCCCGGACACCTGGACACCCGATGACGGAGTCCGGACCCAACCCGTGGCAGTGACCCAGTCCAGGACGCTGGCCGAGCCAGGGCCGCCCAGCGAGCCCGGAGGGCCGGCCGAGCCTGCCGCATCGACCCACCACGCGTCGCCTCCTCAGCACGGAGCGCCGGCCGGGCCGGCGGCACCACTCCGGCCCGCGGTGCCTGCCCGCGGCGCGCGTACAGCCGCAGCGAGCGCCGAGATTGGGCTCGATGCTGCAGCGGCCGCGTGGTCGAAGGTCTTGAGTCGGCTCCGCGGACCCATCGCATCCATCATGAGGAACACCGCCACCGGGGTGCAGGTCGATGGCTCCATGTGGACGTTCGGGTTCGATGGTCCAGGACCGTTGGAGTTCTTCCGCCGCCCTCACTCGCAAGAACGTCTCACTGAAGCCGCCGCGGCGGTCCTCGGCATCCAGCCCCAGTTCACCGGGGCTCTGACACGCCCGGCCGGAGGCGGCGCCCAGCCTGCCTTGTCGCAGCGTCCGCCCGCTCCCGCGCCCGCCGGGAGGCGCCCACCGGCGGACTCACCGGCCGGGCAGCCGCCTGAGTCCGCGCCACCCGCGCCGTCGCCGCACCCTGCGCCGGTGGAACCGCCCATCGGTCTGGACGGCGACCCATACGACCCACCCCCGGCGCCGGAACCGCCGCCCGCGCCCATGTGGTCCGATCCGGCTCCCCCGAGTCCCGCGCAGGCGCTCCAACCCCGGGCCGCGAGCGCACCGGCCCCACCCGCCACGCTGGCGAGCGCACCGAACCTCCAACCCCCTGGCGATGACGGACCACCAGACATCGATTCCCCCACCCCCGACGATCAAGACGCCGAGGCCGCGGGCCTGATCGGCGCCACGCTGATCCTCCAAGAACTCGGAGGCGAAGTCATCAGCACCACCTCCAACCAGGACTAGGTTGGCGGGGTGTATTCGGGAGCGGTTCAGGACCTCATCGATCAACTAGGCCAGCTGCCAGGGATTGGGCCGAAAAGTGCCCAACGCCTAGCGTTTCACGTGCTCGCCACACGGCAAGAGGACGTCGATGCGCTGGTCAGCGCTCTGCAAGAGGTCAAGCGGCGCGTGCGCTTCTGCGCTCGGTGCGGCAACATCGCCGAGGGTGACCTGTGTCACATCTGCACCGACCCACGTAGAGCTCCCGCGGCGATCTGTGTGGTCGAAGAGCCCAAGGACGTGGTGGCCATCGAGCGGACCCGCGAGTTCCGTGGGCTCTACCACGTCCTGGGTGGCGCTATCGATCCGATCGGGGGGGTCGGCCCAGACGATCTGCGGATCCGCGAGCTGTTCACGCGGCTCGCGGACGGCCAGGTCACCGAAGTGATTCTGGCGACCGATCCCAACGTGGAGGGCGAGGCGACGGCCGCCTATCTCGCGCGCCAACTCGCCACCTTCGATCTGCGGGTCACGCGCTTGGCGTCAGGACTGCCCGTCGGTGGAGACCTCGAATACGCCGATGAGGTCACATTGGGCCGTGCCTTCGAGGGCCGGCGCACCATGGGTTGATCCCGCCGCCATCCGGCCGGCCCCTGTCCAGGGTTGCGCACCTCACTGGGGCCGAGCGGAGACGGGCCGAACCGGACCGGTGTGTGCGCGTAAGCTGATCCCGCAGCGACCTGCCACTGGGGAAAAGGATGTGAGGGGCCATGTCCACTGATGCCGCAATATCGAAGCTGACCGCCGACGCTCGTCTACTTGCCGATGCCTTCCGCAACTGCGTGGAGCTGTATACCGAAGTCGCCTCCGGCATGGGCGGCGAGGCCGCGCTGTCGGTACTCGCCTATGCGACATCCGACGCGTGCACGGCCGCCGCGCGCCTGTCCGCCATCGTCGATTTCCCTGTTCCGGGCGGAAGGCTCCTCACTCCGGTGACCTTCGATACCGATCCGCTGCGCCGTGGCCTTGCCAACGCACTTCAGGGGATCGACACGTACTACGAGGTGGATGTGCCGCGAGGCGACCCCTCCGATCCGGCCCGGACACCGGAGATTGTCGAGGCGTCCCTGACTGACGACATTCTCACCGCCGTGAGCGCCATGGAGACCGGGCTCTACCTCTTGGACCAGGGCAGGCCAGCCGAAGCGATCTGGTGGTGGCAGTACTCGTGCCTCTCCAGCTGGGGCGAGCGGATTACTGCGGCCCTCCATGTGATCCAGACTCTCCTGTGCCAAGCTCGTGCCACCGACGCCGACCTGGAGTGATGCCGTGGCGGACACCCCCCTTGCGCTGGGCGCACCGGTGAACCAGCATGCTGGGACGGTGCTCTTTCGGCGACACCCTCCTAGAGGTACCCCACGAAGTGTCCTCACCTATGCTTCGCTCCGGTCCGGTACTTCGTGGGGACCCCGAGGAAAACTCGGCTCAAGCGCGAGAAATCGAAACACCAAGGTGCCCTAGAATCCTCCGAGGCGCTCGTCGCAGCGCGGTAGGCCCAGTCCAGTCAACCCCTCCAGCCCCAGAAAGGTAGCCGCGCGTGAGCCTTGTGGTGCAAAAGTACGGCGGGTCTTCCGTGGCCGAGGCCGCCAGCGTCAAACGTGTGGCGCGGCGCATCGCCCAATACCGCCGCGCGAACCATGAGGTGGTCGTCGTGGTATCGGCGATGGGTGACACGACGGACGATCTGATCGACCTCGCCGAGCGCGTCACCCCGAACCCACCGGCTCGCGAGTTGGACATGTTGCTGACCGCCGGGGAGCGGATTTCCATGGCGCTGCTGGCGATGGCGATCAACGAGTTGGGGATGGAGGCCCGCAGCTTCACCGGATCCCAGGCCGGCGTGATCACCGATTCCTCTCACGGCCGGGCCCGGATCATCGACATCACCCCGGGGCGCATCCGATCGGCCCTCGACGATGGCGCGATCGCCATCGTCGCGGGATTCCAGGGCGTGTCCCAGACCACCAAAGACATCACCACTCTCGGGCGCGGGGGCTCAGACACCACGGCCGTCGCGCTGGCGGCGGCCCTTGACGCCGACGTGTGTGAGATCTACACCGACGTGGATGGCGTCTTCACCGCCGATCCCCGGATTGTCCCGGCTGCCCGCCACATCCCCGTGATCACCCCCGAGGAAATGCTGGAGATGGCCGCGTGCGGGGCGAAGGTCCTCCACCTGCGTTGCGTGGAATACGCGCGCCGGTACAGCGTCCCGTTGCATGTCAGATCCAGTTTTTCCACCACCATGGGGACCATCGTCGCCGAGGGGACGGCCGGCCCGTTTCCTGCGGCGCCCACCGAGCTGTACACCCCGACGAGCCATACCGAGGAGCCCACCATGGACACCGATGCCAGCCTGGAAGCCCCGTTGATCTCGGGTGTTGCCCATGATCGCAGCCAAGCAAAGATCACCGTGGCCGGGGTCCCCGAT
>JAISBQ010000375.1 GCA_031266115.1 Bifidobacteriaceae bacterium | reverse complement strand
CGGCCTACCCCGGTGCCGTGCTGGCGGTGACTCACGATCGCTACTTCCTCGACAACGTGGCCGAGTGGATTCTCGAGTTGGACCGCGGCCGGGCCTACCCGTACGAGGGCAACTATTCGACCTACCTCGACAAGAAGCGCGAGCGGTTGCAGATCCAGGGCTCCAAGGATGCCAAGCTCGCCAAACGCTTGGCCGATGAGTTGGAGTGGGTGCGTCAAAACCCCAAGGGTCGCCAAGCGAAGTCCAAGGCACGCCTCCAGCGGTATGAGGAGATGGCTGCCGAGGCCGAACGCACCCGCAAACTCGACTTCGACGAGATTCAAATCCCCCCAGGCCCGCGGCTGGGCACCATGGTCATCGAAGCGACCGACCTCCGCAAGGGTTTCGGGGACCGCGTTCTTATCGATGGTTTGTCATTCTCCTTGCCGCGCAATGGCATCGTCGGTGTCATTGGGCCGAATGGTGTGGGGAAGACCACCTTGTTCAAGACCATCGTTGGCCTGGAGCCGCTGGACGATGGCGACCTGAAGATCGGGGGGACGGTCAAGATCGCCTACGTGGACCAGGGCCGCGAGGGGATCGAGGCGACCAAGACGGTCTGGGAGGTCGTGTCCGACGGGCTGGACTACATCCACGTGGGCAAGGTCGAGATGCCGTCGCGCGCCTATGTCTCGGCGTTCGGTTTCAAGGGTCCCGACCAGCAGAAGCGGGCCGGAGTCCTCTCGGGCGGGGAGCGCAACCGGCTCAATCTCGCCCTGACGCTGAAACAGGGCGGCAACCTGCTGCTGCTCGATGAGCCCACCAACGACCTGGATGTGGAGACTCTCGGCTCCCTGGAGAACGCCCTATTGGATTTTCCCGGCTGTGCCGTGGTGGTCTCGCACGACCGCTGGTTTCTTGACCGCGTCGCCACGCACATCCTTGCCTACGAGGGCACCGACGCCGATCCGTCTCGATGGCATTGGTTCGAGGGCAACTATGCGGCGTATGAGGAGAACAAGGTTCAGCGTCTGGGCATCGAAGCAGCTCGCCCCCATCGCGTCACCTATCGCCGCCTGCGTCGCGACTGACTGCGCGGGGACGCGGGCCGCCGCGTGGCGCGTTCTCAGCGCCGCCCCAGGTTCTCGATGCGAATCAGCGTCGTCGCACTTGGAGTGACCTTGCCGGAGGCGTAGGTGGAGAGACGGGATTCGCTGGTCCCGAGCCGGCGGGCACATTCCCGTGCGGTGAGCCCGGACATGGCGATCGCCAACCGGATGCGGTGGGTTACCTCGGCGCGGGGACCATGGCGGGCACGGTCCACCATCTCTGCGAGCAGCCCGCCCAGCGGCGTATCGGTGATCGCGATGGCCTGACCCAGATCGAGAGCGACGTCGCCATCCGGCTCGTCTAGCACGCGACGCGCGATGCGCTGGAGGTGCGTAATCCCGCCTCGCTCAATGGCTGCCGCGAGACCCTCGACGCCCCACTCGGACACCGGATCATCCGGCGTCGCCGTGATGTTGCGGAACCTCAGCCCCATGACCTCTCCAGATTGTTGCTGGACCCTCGACATACCGGCGCACTAGTCGTCACCGAGCATTGAGGTTATCAGATATGATAAGGCAATGAGCGGTTCTCTGCGGTCCGAGCCGGACCTCGCCGACATTCTCGCCAGCGCTGCCCGGCTTCAGCGCCTCGTGCCAGATGCCGTGTTGGTGGGCGGATCGGCCGCCGCGCTTCACGCTCGCCACAGGATCAGCACCGACCACGACCATGTGTTGACGAATCTTCGCGAGCGCTTTGACGCGGTGCTTGGCGCCCTTGAACACGAGGGTGACTGGGTCACCAACCGCGTCACCCCAGGCAAGGTTGTGCTCGGTGAGCTAGGCGGGATTGAAACCGGCGTGCGCCAGCTCATCCGGTGCCGCCCCTTGGAAACCGAGCGTTACCGGCTGCCCGATGGTGCCGAGATCACCGTTCCAACGGCGGCCGAAACCCTGCGGATCAAGGCGTTTCTCGTGGTCAAGCGCAATCAGGTGCGCGACTACCTTGATGTCGCCGCGCTCAGCGTCACCCTGGGTGTCGCCCGTGCGGGCGAGGTGTTGGCCGACATTGACGCGTACTACGCCGACCAGGTCTCAACCGATGGCGCGGTGGCCGCTCAGGTCGCCGCCCAGTTGGCTGAGCCCGCGCCCAAGGACTCGCGCATCACCACCCGCCTGGCGCACTACAAGGGTCTCGCTGCCCGCTGGCGCGACTGGAACCAGGTCACCCAGGTGTGTCGGGCGGTCGCGACCGCGATGCTGACCGCCGGCTGACATCACCGCAGGCGTAGTATCGCGTGCGGCCCCGTCCCCATGATCTGCCGAGGAGTATTGCTATGAGTCAGGCACGCCGCGTTGTCGACCTCCTGGGCGGCAACGGAAACATCGTCACCCTGGAGTCATGCATCACGCGCCTGCGCGTCCAGGTCAATGACCCATCCCAGGTCGATGCGGACGGCCTGCGGGCAGCAGGCGCCCACGGCGTCGTCGTGTCCGGCCGAGTGATCCAGGTGGTGGTGGGCCCCGAGGCCGACCAACTAGCCGAGGAGATCGCCGCCGTGCGCGCGTAACGCGGCGTACCCTCACGTGCCAGAGCTGCCCCAACGCTGCTATCGCGGCCGCGCGGGCCACCGCGCGTGACCGGGTATTCGGGCCAGACGCCGACGTACGCTCAAGTTGTAAAAGGACATAAAGGATGTAAAGGACGCGACAAGGGTGGCACCGAAGAACCCGTTCAAGCCCACAGCAGGGGCGAACCCACCACAACTCGTGGGGCGGGCGGCCCTCATCGACGAGTTCGTCGAGTCCATCGAGAACGGTCCGGGCGCACTCTCACCCTTGGGATTTGTTGGCGACGCGCGTGACGGTGCCGTTGGGGACGTACCAGAGCACGCCGTCATCGTCCTCAAGGGTGGTGACCCGTAGCGACACGGCCACGACGCGGCCGGTGGCCGGACCGATGTCGATGGTGTCGCCGATGCCGTATTGGTCTTCCACGATCATGAATAGGCCGGCGATCATGTCCTTGATCAGCGTTTGAGCTCCGAGGCCGAGCCCAACCCCCACCACACCGATCGAGGTGACGAGCACGGCGACGTTGACGCCGAGCCTTTCCAACACCAGCGCGACGGCAACCACCCACACCACCACGGTGACAAAGGAGCGCAACACCGAGCGGGCCGTGCGAGCACGGGCCTCGCGGCGCTCGGTGGCGCGACCGGCGACCGCCTCGCCCCCCGACTCCTGGGTGGTCTTTCCACGCCACCGAGAGGCACCCGCGGCGATCCGCCGGGTCACCTTGTCGACAACCGCGTGGCCCACCGCGCTCACCACCACGCCGCCCACCAGGATCAACGCGATCTGCAGTGGCTTCTCGATGAGCCAGGCCGCCCACGCGGGCCAGCTTTCAGCGAATTCGGGTACGGCGACATAGGTGGTCTGTGGCATTGCCCCTCCCGGTGGATCAGCGCGTCACGCGCCTCGAATATCCACCAACCTAGTACGGAAGACCCTTGGCCCTCCCGGTTGGTGGTGGCAGTATTCGGCACGTGGCACCTACCCTGTCTCCCACTGTGCAACGCCTGGCCGAGGCCTATGGCATCCAGACCTTCTTCTATGACGTCGGCGGGACCAAGCGTGACGTCTCACGGGCCACCGTCGTGGCCCTCCTTGAGGCGTTCGGTGTGGACGCGTCCACACCGGCGGCGGCTGCCCGCGCGCTGGCTACGGCCAACCAACGGGAATGGCGCACTATTGTGCCGCCGTCGGTGGTGGTGCGCGTAGGCACGGCGGTCGACATGCCCGTGTGTATCCCCGAATCGGCGGCCGGAAACCTTCAGGCGTGGCTGGAGTTGGACGACGATCCGGCTCTGGACGGAACCGGCGGCCAATGGCAGCTCACCCGCAGAGAGGGTGAGGAGCCGACTCGCGTCATCGACAACGAGACGATCGTCCGCTTGACGTTCTCCATCCCGGCCGGTGTCCCGCTCGGTTGGCACACCATCCACGCGCGGGGAGCGGACGGCACCACGGCGCGGGCAGCCCTTGTGGTGGTGCCGGACCACCTGGAGCTGTCCTCGTCGCTGGCGGCGCGCCGGGCCTGGGGGCTTATGGTCCAGATCTACGCGGGGCGTTCGCGGCGCTCGTGGGGGCTCGGGGACTTCACCGACCTGGCCGAATTGGCGTGGATCGCCGGACACGAGCGGGGCGCGGATTTCATCCTCACCAACCCGGTCCATGCGCCCGAGGCCGTTCCGCCGTTGACGCCGTCGCCCTACCTGCCGTCGGCGCGCGCGTTCGTCAACCCGGTCTACATCCGCCCTGAGGCGATCGACGAGTTCGCCTACGCGCCCGATGACGTCCGCGACCTGGTCCACAACCTCGCGGCGGACGCGGGTCGGGACAACACCGATCCGGCCACGATCGACCGCGACAGGGTGTGGCCGCTGAAATCCACGGCGCTGGAGGCGATCTTTTCTCTGCCCCGCTCCGCGGCGCGCGAGTCCCAGTTCGAGGCATTCCGCAAGGCGCGAGGCCGGGCACTGACGGTGTTCGCGCTGTGGTGCGCGCTACAGGAGGCTGGTGAGCCGCCGAACGAGACCGCTGTGGCCGCCAGCTCGCCCGAGGCGGACGCTCTGGCCGAGACCCACGCCGCGCGTGTCGAGTACTACGCCTGGCTCCAGTGGATCGCCGATTCTCAGCTCGCCGCGGCGCAGCGTCGCGCCAAGGAGTCGGGGATGAGGATCGGTCTCATGTCGGATTTGGCGGTCGGCGTCCACCCCGAGGGCGCCGACGCATGGGCGCTCGCGGACGTGTTGGCCAGCGGCGTGACCGTGGGCGCGCCACCGGATGCTTTCAACCAGCAGGGCCAGGACTGGTCGCAGCCGCCGTGGCGTCCGGACGCGCTCGCCGCTGCGGGCTACGCCCCGTACCGCGCGATGATCCGGGCCGTGCTCCGCCATGCTGGTGCGATCCGCGTGGACCACATCCTGGGCCTGTTCCGCCTGTGGTGGATCCCGGACACGCTGGGGCCTCAGCAGGGAGCCTATGTGACCTTCGACCACGAGGCGATGGTGGGGATTCTTGCCTTGGAGGCACACCGCGCGGGCGCGTTGGTGGTGGGAGAGGACCTGGGTGTCGCCGAGCCGTGGGTCCACAGCTACCTGTCGGAGCGCGGCATGCTGGGCAGTTGCGTCCTGTGGTTCGAAAAGATGGACGATGGCGTCACGCCCCGTCCGCCCGAGTGGTACCGGCGTTTGGCGATGACCACCGTCACCACGCATGATCTGCCCCCCTCGGCCGCGTACCTGTCCGGGCAGCATGTGGAGTTGCGTGATTCCCTGGGAGTGCTTGGCCGGCCGGTCGAGGCGGAACGCGAGGCCGCGTCGGCGGAACGCGAGGCCGTCCTCACCTTGCTCAGCTCGCTGGGTCTGGTTCCCCGCGGGGAGCCGGAACCGCCGAACGCGCAGATTGTGCTGGCGCTGCACCGGTTCTTGCTGGCGACCCCGTCGGTCCTGCTGGGTGTCTCCCTGCCGGACGCGGTGGGCGAGACCCGCGCGGAGAACATGCCGGGGACGGACACCGAGTACCCGAACTGGAAGGTCCCCCTGGCGGATGGTTCGGGCCTCCCGGTCCTCCTGGACGACCTAGGCGCCAACCCCACCTTCCTCGCCGTCACGGCAGCAGTCTCCGGCCGCTGAGGCCGCAGGCCACACGTTCGCAGATAGACGCGGAAAAATGCGCTGTCCATGAGTTCCGGCGTTCGTGGTCATCTCCCCTCTACCCCTCGGAGGCCGAGGTGCGTCACGCAGGTTGCGCGCAACGTCAAGCCGAGAGGCCTATGAGAAACTCGGTTGAGTACGGCCCGAGGGGCGCCCTGACCAGTGAAAACGCGAAGTCGATCGGGAGTTTCCAATTGAGCTCTGAGTCTCATCAGGCACGGGGGCCTGAGCCCGAAGACGTGGTAACATCGTCGCCTGATGCGGTCGCGTTGGTGAGCGCGGCTTACCTGACCGGTGCCACTGGGGCCGGACGAATAAAAGGAGCTACATAAATGACTTGGTTGAAGTCGGCCGCGATGGCTGTGTCCGTGGTGCTGGCCGCCACTGCTGTCGCTGCCTCACCCGCAAGCGCAGTTCCGGCTGGCAGCTGTGTGATCGGCAGCCAGCAAGGCGGAAACCTTCCGGCGTATTACAAGGCGTCGATCAGCTGCGATTACGGCGTGAAGAAGGCGAGTCTCCGCTACTACAGCAACTCGAGCGGCCAAACAAGCTACGGCCCGCTCTACGGCGAGCTGGTTCAGATCGGCGTCAGCAAAGCGACTGGGCCGACCGGGAGCTATTTTGCGTCGGGTGCCGTAGTAGACGCCTAGCTTTCGAGTGGTTCAACCTGGCGACCGTTTGCGGTTCTGCCTGGGTCTGCCTTCGGCTTGAGTCGGTGCTGGCGGCGCATCCGTCGCGTTGGTGACCGTTGAGGGTGTTTTGTTGCGGGCGCCGCGTGTCGTGTGTTGTGGAGGTGCTGGTGTTGGTCCGAGCCTGGCGGACTGTCGTACGCCTGCCCGAGGTGTTTGCATCGGTCGGTGCGGTGATGGGTCTTGCCCTTGTCGCCGGCTGTGGGGGCGAACGCTTTGCTCTGTCCCCTGGCGCTGATGTAGCCGAGCAGGCGGTTGCGGCGGTTGATGAGGTGATGTATCAGACTTTCGATGGTGAGGGTCTGACGCTAGTGCGTGATGCGTGGACCGCGGTGGTCGGTGACTGTATGCACGCCCAGGGTTTCGATCCGGACGCGGGGCCGAGTACCCGAATTTCCGGAGACTTTGAGCGTGCGGCGGCGGCTGCTGTGCACGACTGGTGGGGTGTTTCAGAGCCTCAATTCGCTCAGCAATATGGGTATCGACCGGTTCCCGAGGATCTATTCGTCGATGTCGAGGAGATTCCTGGAACCCCTGAGCCGCCGGGGTACTTCGACGCGTTCTATGGCTCCGACTCCGATCCTCAGTCTGATGGCGGTTGTACGGGTAAGGCTGACGATGCTCTCTACGCCGGTGGTCCGGCCCACGAGCAGGTGGTTGAGATTCAGCGGAAGGTCACAGCTGAGGTCGAATCAGCCGCTCGCACGGGCCAGCGGGTGGCCGAGGTGTCACTGCGGTGGAGTGAGTGTATGGGCGAGGATGGTTATGCCTACGTCGACCCGCATGCCGCGTTTGGGGACTTCGCGACATTCGCGCAGGGCGGGGGATACGCCTATGTGACTCCTACTGCTGAGCCACAAGAGTTTCGTGTGGCGACCGCAGATGCGACCTGTAAGGAACGGGTCGGCTTCTGGGATGCGGTGGCCGATGCGGAGCGGGCGGCCAAAGTTCGAGTCATGGACACGATGCGAATGGAGATCGAGTTGGTGATATCTGCACACCGCCGCGCCGTGGAGAACGCCGCCTCAGTTTTGGCGTCATTGGGAAGCGAAGAAGGGTGAGGCCCGGTCGGCATGGATGATCTCCCCGCGCCCCCTACGATCCCCGCTCGCTCAGCGGCGTATTCGAGCAGCAAGCTCGACGCACTGACTCAGTCACTTCGGGTGCTCGGGCCGGCCATCTGAGAGGCCGGAGATGCCGAGAAGGCGAGGCGCGGCTGAGGCGCTCGCTCGCGTCGCTCGCGAGCGAGCGGGTCGAGCTTACGTGCGCTCGGATCGGGATGTCGCGAGGAA
>JAISBQ010000350.1 GCA_031266115.1 Bifidobacteriaceae bacterium | reverse complement strand
CGCGGACCAGGACGGCGCCGTGTAATCCGCGGGCTTCAGGCCCGCGGCCTCGACCGCGGTGATCGCAGCGTCCAGGCCCGCCCTATCGGCGATTAGGCCGCCCAAGGCGGCCGCCAGGTCCTCCGCCGCGGCGTCGACCTCGCGGTGAACGGCATCGGCTGCCGCCTGAGTCAGCTGGTCTGCGCCGGCGGCCTGGCGGGCGGTTTCGGCGCGCGCCAGGCTCGCGACCAGCGCCCCCCACGAGGCGCCGGTGTAGTCAGCAGGAGCCATGGTGGCAATGGCAGCCCGTGCCGAGGCGATCGCCCCGTCGAGGCCGCCCGTACCGACCACCCTCACCAAGGCGTCGGTCGCCGCTTCCAGGTCCGCTACCGCGGCGGCGATCTGGGAGGCGAGGGCACCGGTCGGGTCGGCAAGCAGGGTTCTCGCCACCTCGCGAGCCGCATCGAAGAGCGACCACGACGCCTCGGTGAAGCCGTCTGAGGTGTATCCGTCCACAGTGGCGACCAGCGCCTCCAACACCGATGCTTGCGCCGGAACCACCGTCAGGCCGTCGATCGCCGCGGTCAGCGCCGCGAGCAGCACATCGACCTCATCCTGACCGGTCTCCACCAAGACCAATGGATCACCCAACACGGCCAGTGCCGCCTCAAGGGCTTCAGCCAACGCTGACCAACTCTCCGGCGTGTAATCCGATGGCGTCAGGCCGTCGGCCACGCCGACCACGGCCGCCAACCCACTTGGGTCACCCCGCGGCACTACAGCGTCGCACGCCGCCACCAGGGCCTCGGTCATCTGGTCGATCTGTGCTTGGCCGGCCGAATCCGCGGCCAAGGCGGTGGTGGCTTGACCGAGCAGCACCTGCACCACCGCCCAGGATCCGGGGGTGTAGTCGGCCTGGCGCAACGGGGTCGCTACAGCGATGGCGGCCTCCAGCGCGGCCGTCGATGCCGTCCTCACAACAAGGGGCGGGCTGACGAAGGACGCGGGAACGCCATCGGACGCGGCATAGCGGGCGTAGAAGACATACTCGGTATCGGGCGTCAATCCGGCAAATGTTGGTAAGGCTTGCCACGATTGGGTCTGGCCGACCGCATACTCGGCCCCGTCAATCGCTGCAAGTGCCACCCGGCGCGCGGTCACGGACGTAACGACAGGCGCCGATGGCCACGATGTCTCAGTCAGGACATGGGAATCGTCACCATTTGCGGTATGCGCAAAGGTAGCGCCGTAGAACACCCCACCGGCTTTTACCCAATTCGCGTGGGTACCTTGCGCCGAGGGAAGATAGACATACACAATCCCTCCATCGATTGTGCGCACATCCCACACTCCATAGCCTGCCAGAGGCACGCCATCAAGATCGCAGACCACAGCGCCGAACGTGCAATCCGCCACTCGAACCCCATCCCCGACGGGCGGGTTACCGAGCGTCAATGCGTGTCGGTACACGGGCCGTCCCTGGGCGTCCACGGGTGCGGCACCCAGCGCGGCCCTCACACTTCCACCGTTGATGGTGATGCTGCCCTGAGATGTGCCCCCGAGGCCCGCACCTATCCCGGGACCACCGCTCATGCTCAGCGCCTGAACCGTGCCCCCGTTGATGGTCACCGCCGCTCCGTTGCCGCCGCCACCACCGCCTATCCCCGCAGCCGATGAGCTGGTGGCAGTCACCGATCCGCCGTTGATGGTGACCGTTCCGCCGCCGGACTGCGTGCCTCCGCCGCCGATGGCGGCCCCACCCGACGTGCCTGACACCACGGTGATGGTGCCCCCGTTCACCACGACAGTCCCACCCGAGCCGCTGCATCCGGCATAGCTGGAGTTGGATCCGCCGCCGATCCCGGAACACGTGGTGGAACCGCTCACGGCCAGTCTTCCTGGGCCATCGATGGTCACGGCGTCCCCGGCTCCCACACTCATCCCGGGGCCGTCCAGGGCTGTGAGATGGTTCTCGTTCTCCACGGTCACGCGCACGCCGGCAGCACCTGTCACGTCGAATGGGGTGCTCGCCCTGATGTTGACATCGTCGAGAATGACGTGGACATCGGATCCCGCAACGATTCGATTGGTGGTCTGTTGCCCTGTGGTTGTCACCACGTGCTCACCCAAGAACAAGGTGAGAACCCCGCCCCCGAACGACCATCCCGTGCCGACCACCGGGTCGGACAGATCGAACAGATCAATAGTCTCGCTCGCTGGCGCCGCGGTCGCCACCGGGGCGATCCCTCCTGCCAGTGGCACCGAGACCGCGATCGCTACAACCAAAGCCTTGCCGCAACCAGTCGAAAAAAACCTCTGAGGCCCCAAGGTCCCATTCCTCTCATGTGAATGCGCTAATGCCCCATCTTTCCGCGGCAGCAGCCCAGTCATGGCAATGCGGCCCGAAGCGGGCAGCGTAGCAGAGAGATCGACCGGGATTGGGGGACCTCACGGTGATTCAACGATGCCCATCACGGCGCGAATGCGCCATCGTGCGTCGCGACGTTGAGGTCTACCAGGGCATGTGCGTCGCAGTGGGGTGGATGAGGCCGCCCGAGACTCCGATGCCCAGTCTGGGATCATGGGGCAATGCCCCTGCCCTCAAGCGACCTTCCCCGGCCTTCCCCTGACGTGATGGGCTGGTCGCCCACGAGCACGGGATGCGACGTGCACGGCGTCCTGTTCGACATGGACGGCACGCTGGTGGATTCGACGCCGGTGGTCGAGTTCCTGTGGGGCGAGTTCGCCGCGCGGTATGGAATAGACCTTGCGCCGCTCCTGCGGTATGCGCACGGACGCCAGTCCCACGACACGATTCAGGAGTTTGCGCCACCTGGCGTCGATCCTGCCGCTGCCACGGCCGAGTTTGAGCGCCGCGAGTTGACCTGCATGACCGGGATCGCCGAGATCGCCGGCGCGCGGCAGCTGCTGGCCGCCATCGGCGATGCGCACATCGCCGTGGTGACGTCCGCCCCACGGGCACTGGCAGTGGCACGCCTCACCGCTGCAGGCCTTTCCATACCCACGGTCCTCGTGACCAGCGAGGATGTGCCGCGGGGCAAACCCGATCCCGCGGGGTACACGCTGGCCGCGGCACGCTTCCCAGGGCGATCCGCGGGGTGCCTGGCGATTGAGGACGCCCAGGCCGGTATCCAGGCCGCGATCGCCTCGGGCGCTCGGACCCTGGTTCTCGGGTCCCACCGGTCGCCGGCTACCCGCCACCTACCCCGTGTCCCCGACCTCACCGTCATCCACGCCACCCGGCACGCCGACCACCGGGTCCACCTCCGCTGGCCTCACCCCGCCGCCTGACTCTCGCCGTGGCCGGACCCGTCGTCCCCGCTTGTGCCGGACCCGCGCCAACAAGGCTCCGACGGGTGTGTTGGCGCGGGTTCGGCACTGCCCCAGGACGATGCCGCGCCCACCTCCCCGCATCACCCCAGGTCACAGCTCCGACTCGTCAGCCGCCAAATCCGCACGCGTGCCGGACCCGCGCCAACAGGCCCCCCGGACCCTTCGTGGCGCGGGTTTGGACGGGCACGCAAGACGCGGACTTGCTTGCGAGGCGTGGTTTCAGCGCCTGGGGTGGGGTTTCGCGCACTCCGTCCGAGGTCTCGCCAATCGAGGGTGAGGTTTCGCGGACTATCTGGCTCCAGATCGGGGCCCTGAGGGCCGTGGAGTACGCGAAACCTCACCATCGATGAGAAGCGTGCGGACCGGACTGTGCGCAGGTGCGCGAAACCTCACCCTCGATGATGTCCCGCACCTGGCACAGGGGGTCGGTAGCAACATCGACGCCTCGCCGACGAGTTGCCGCCCTGACGGGGACCCGAAACGAGTGAGCACCCATAGGATGGCGCGGGGATGCCCACCGGGAGGGACACATGAGGTTCGTCGCCACGGCCGACTGGCAGCTTGGAATGGCCGCCTGGTTCCTCCCCGGCGACGCCCGCGCACGGTTCGCCCAAGCCCGGCTCGATGCCGTGCGGCGGATTGGCCGCCTCGCCGCCGAGCGGGATGCCGCATTCGTGCTGGTCTGCGGCGATGTCTTCGAATCGAACCAACTCGACCGGCGGATCGTGGCACAGGCTTTCGAGGTGCTGCGGTCCTTCACAGTCCCCGTGGTGCTACTGCCCGGCAACCACGACCCGCTGGACGCGGCGTCCATCTACGATTCCTCAGCCTTCGCAGCCTTCACCCGTGGTAAGCCCGACCATGTGCACGTCCTGCGCGATTCAGTCCCGTGGGAAGTGGTCGAGGGAGTCGAAATCGTCGGGGCACCGCTTCGTTCGAAACACCCTCACGCCGATCTGGTGGCGCAAGCGTGCGCACCGCTTGATGTGGTCCCGTCTGACGTGATCCGGATAATCGCCGGTCACGGCGCCGTCCGCAGCCGCCCCCACGATTTCGGCGAGTCTGACATCACCGAGTCCGCTCTCATCGACGATGACGGCCTGCGCCGCGTCCTTGATACCGGCCGCGCCCACGTGGCCGTGCTCGGCGACCTCCATTCGACCACCGAGGTAGCTCCCGGGATCTGGTACCCAGGCACCCCTGAGGTCACCGCGCGCCGCGAACCAGACCCGGGGAACGTCATCGTGGTTGAGGTGACGAAAGCCGGAAACGTGGCGGTTGACAAAGTCAAGGTCGGGCGGTGGCGGTTTATCACTGTGGAGGAACGCCTCGCATCGATGGACGATGTCGAAGCATTGGACCGGCGCATCGGACAGATCCCGGACAAGGACCACACCGCCGTCTGGTCCGCTCTGACCGGCAGGCTGACCGTCCCCGAGGACGCTCGTCTGAGAGAGATCATCGACGAGGCCGAGAGGCTCTTCGCGCGGTTCGACCCCTGGGACCGGCACACCGACCTTGCCGTGGTGGCAACCGATGCCGATTTTGCTGCGATGGAACTGAGCGGATTCGCTGAGGCCGCCCGCGCTGAACTGGCCGAAGCGGCCGAGGCCGACGGCGAGGCAGGACTCGCCGCGTCAGACGCCCTCAGGCTGTTCTTCCAGCTGGCAGGTGGCGACAGATGAGGCTCATCCGTCTCAGATTGCGCGACTTTCGGGGCGTCGCGGACGCGACTGTCGAGTTCGGCGACGGCGTCACGGTGGTCGAGGGTCCCAACGAAGCAGGCAAGTCATCCCTGGTGGAAGCGCTTCGTCTGGTGCGCAACAAGAAGTATCTGGCGACCTCGAAGGACAAAGCCATTGTGGCGGTCAAGCCCGTGGACCGCGACGCCGGTCCCGACGTCGAAGTCGAACTCCGCACGGGCCCGTACCGCCTTGTCCACCGCAAGAGATGGCTCAAGACCCCGCGGTGCGAATTGACCGTGACAACCCCGAGACCCGAACAACACACCGGCCGGGAAGCTCACGAGCGCTTCGCGCAGATTCTCACGGAGACTGTCGATCTCGACTTGCTGCCTGCGCTCGACGTAGCGCAGGGAACATCGCTCGACCGGCCCGCGCTAGGCCAGATTCCAGCACTGCTCGGTGCACTGGAGACCGCGCCGGACGAGTCCGAGGGCCACACCGACCTCATGACCCGAGTCGCTGAGGAGTTCAAGCACTATTTCACCGCCGGCAAGCGCAGCATGCCAACGGGGGACTACAAGCGGGCCACAAGCGGTATTGACGCCCTTGAGGTGGCAGTTGCCGAGCTGAGCGCGCGCAGCAAGGAGATGGACCAGCTGACCGAGCGCCGCGCGGAGTTGGACCACCAAGCGAAAGAACTGGCTCAACGCGAGGAGGCCGCTCGGGCGGACCTGGCCGAGTGTCAACGCCGGGCCGACGCCGCAGCTGACCTGGCACGCGCGGTCGATACCTGCCGCGAGCACGTCCGCACTGCGGAATCGATCCTGAACGAGGCCCGCACTAACCAGGAAGCGCGGGCGGCGATGGTCGCCGAGGCCGACCGGCGCGAGCAGCAGATGGCCGCCGCGATCAAGAAGACCACGAGCCTGGCGGCGACGTGCGAACAGGCCGCAGCGACCTTGGCAGCCGCGGATGAGAC
The DNA here is from genome assembly GCA_031266115.1 of Bifidobacteriaceae bacterium. Classification (GTDB taxonomy): domain Bacteria; phylum Actinomycetota; class Actinomycetes; order Actinomycetales; family WQXJ01; genus JAIRRT01. The sequence goes on along the minus strand of JAISBQ010000350.1, from coordinate 1,030 downwards.
AGTCAAACAGGCCGACGGCGAAGCCGAGCAGGCTCGCGAGTCGGCAGCTGCGGCCGAGGCGGCGGCTCGACACCATCGCGATCGTGTTCTGCGCGACGACCTGTCCCACCGCGTGACGGGTGCACGCGAAGCGCAGAGTCGGCGTCAGGCCGCAGAGCAGCAGGTAGCGCGATCCCGTGTGCAGGCGAAGGACCTTGATCGAGTGATCACCCTTGCGGCGACCTCCACCGCGACTGGGGACGCCTTACGGATCGGCCTGGAACGCTCGACAGCACAGATGGAGCGGTGTGAACGCCAGATCACCGAACGAGAGGCCGAAGCTCGCCGCCTGGCGGTCGAATCCGAGCACGCCGCAGCGGCGCAGAAACTGGCCGATGAGGCCGTCCTCAGGGCCACACGCGCGCTCGCCGCAGCCCAGGATGACATCGGTCGGCACGACACCCTCGCCCGGCTGAGCAACGACGTGCATATCGCGGCGGTGGCCCGCGCCTCGGCCGCCACCCGGATCGTGGTCCACCGACTCGGGGATGCGGCGGTCGAGGTCGACGGCGAGCAGCTCAGCGAAGGCGAGCGACGCGACCGGCTCGCCTTCCACAGGGCACAGATTTCCGTACCCGGGGTGATCGATGTCGAGGTGAGCCCTGGGCGCTCACCTGTCGAGTTGGACGAGGCGCTGGCGAGCGCGGCCTCCGCTCTCGCCGAGGCGCTGCGCGACATCGGCGCTGAGGCCCCACATGACGTGATGTCCCCCCCGGCCGATGACGGTGCGGGCGATCTCGCATCGGCGAGGGCCGAGGTTGCTCGCCTTGCCGATGGCGAGCAACCGGGAGGCGATGGCGCCACTGTGGTCCTCGCGTGGGTCAAGACAAGAGGCGAACGGGCACGCCGGGTCCACGATGAGGCCGATGCCGCTCTGACCGCAGCCAAGTCCGAGCGAGACCGCGCTCATCGCACGAGTCTTGAGTCGTTGGCGGCGCACCAACAGGCCGAGGCGCAGGCGCAGGTCAGCCGCGAAGAACGTCACCGCCTG
>JAISBQ010000334.1 GCA_031266115.1 Bifidobacteriaceae bacterium | reverse complement strand
CTGCGCCGGATTTCAGTCACGCCGCTGCATCGAATCGCGCACCTCACCCACCAATTCCTCGAGAATATCCTCAAGAAACACCACGCCATGACGGGCACCAGTCACCTCCGCCAGATGGGCGCCGGTCCGTTGCATGGCGGCCAGGACGTCCTCGACTTCAGCGGCGGGCGCCACCGTGGGCAACGCCCGCATCCGTCCCGACGGCAGCGGACGATGACGGCCCTCGTCTTCGCTTCCCGCGTCCAGCACATCCATGACGTGGACATACCCGACGAGCCGACCGTCTGAATCGGCCACAGGGAAACGAGAAAAGCCCGTCTGCGCCACCCGACGTTCGACCTGTTCGGGTGTGACATCGGGCGGCACCGTCACCAGCGCGCCGGTGGCAACCATGACGTCGGCGGCGGTGAGGTCAGAGAACTCCAGAGAGCCGGTGACCAGGCCCTCGGCATCGTCCAAGACCCCTTCGGCCGTGGAACGAGCCACCATGGACGCCACCTCGTCGGCCGTGAACGCGGACCGCACTTCATCGCGGGGATCGGCGCCGGCCATCCGGACGAGGACCCCTGCCACCGAGGTGAGCAGTCGGACGACCGGGCGCAGGAGGCGGGCCACCGCAGCGAGTGGCGGTACGAAGACGAGCGCACAGCGGGCCGGCCCGGCGAGCGCGAGGTTCTTGGGCACCACCTCGCCGATCACCACATGCAGGTAGATGACCACGATCAGGGCAAGGATGGCGGCCATTGCGTGAGTGCCGCTCATTCCGAAGCGCTCCAAAGGAATGGACAGCACGTGAGCCAGGGCGGGCTCGGCCACGGCACCCAACCCGGTGGACGCGACGGTCACACCCAGCTGGACCAGAGTCAGCATCTGCGACACCTGCTCCAACGCTCCAAGGACTATCGGCGCACGCCGGTCACCGCCCTCACCCGCCTCCTCGATCTGGGAACGCCGGACCGACATCAGCGCAAATTCTGCCGCCACAAAATACGCGTTGAGAAGCAGCAACGCTATCGCGACGAGGATCGCTGCCCACCAGGTCATGGCATCGGGCCGCTCTCGTCGTTCGCCGGCCACACACGCAGCGTCTCGATCCGTCGCCCCTCCATGGATTCAACCCGGAGGCGGACTCCATCGGCCACCACGTCGTCCCCGGCGGCAGGAATGCGCTCGAGCGCAGCCATGACCAGTCCACCGAGAGTCTCGTAGGCAGCCGATTCGGGGAGGCGAATCCCCGCCATGTCCCGCAATTCGTCCGGACGGGTCTCACCGGGTACACGCCACGATCCGTCCGCGCCGCGCCGGGGACGCGGACGCCGGGGATCGTGCTCATCCGACACATCCCCGACGATCTCCTCGACCAAGTCCTCCAACGTCAAGGCCCCCGAGGTTCCTCCGTATTCATCCACGACGATCGCCATCGGCATCCCCGACGCCCGCAGGTCCACGAGAACCGGAATCGCGGCCGCCGTCTCCGGCACCCGTATCGCCCGGTCCATCAGCGCCGAAACCGGCACCTCGCCACGCCGCGCGTGGGGTACCGCGACGGCACGGCGCAAGCGCACCAAGCCGACCACCTCGTCGATCGATCCGTCTGTCACCGGAAACGTGGAGTGACCCGACTCCCGAGCAAGGCGGACCACATCGGCCGCGGTCTGGTTCCGTTCAGCGGCGAGGATCCGGGTGCGATCGGTCATGACATCGATAGCGCGCAAGTCTCGCAACATCAACGTCCGGGCAAGCCTCGTGGCCAACGCCTCGTCCAGCGTCCCAGCCTCAGCGCTTCGCCGCACCACGCTCGCGAGTTCTGCGGCCGAGCGCCCCCCGGAGAGTTCCTCGACAGGCCTGACGCCGAACACCCGCAAGATGCCGTTCGCCGATGCTCCAAGTACCCAGGCCAGCGGCCTGACCAGAGCCGTGAACCCAAGCTGGACACGAGCAAGGCGCCCGGCAGTCTCCACAGGCTTGGCGATCGCGTAACCCTTGGGCGCCAATTCCCCACCGATGATCGATACCGCGTTGACCACGACGAAGGCCACGCCGCCGGCCAGAGTGGCGGTGAGGGCGGGGGCCAGCGGGCCGTCATCGTCCGCTATGCGGGTCAGCATCCGCGTGAGGGCGGGTTGAGCGGTGAAGCCCAGGGTCACGGTGGTCAACGTGATGCCCACCTGTGCGCTGGACAACTGGGTGGACAGGCGACTGAGCGCGCGGCGAACCGCGGCCGACCGCTGTGGACGGCCGGCCAAGGGGCCGCCATCACGTTCGGCCGTCTCCACCGTGGCGGGATCCACCGCAACAAGGGCGAACTCTGCGGCCACGAACACGGCTGTCCCGGCGGTCAGGACAAGCCCCACAAGCACATAGATGAGATCGGACATCATGCGGACATCGGGGGCCAGCCTACCTCGGACACCCTGTCACGGTGCCGGCGAATTGCCCGTCCGTCGCCACGACGGCACGACACACCGTCGGGCTGGACGCCCGAGCACGCCCGTCGGCGGCGAGTGTGCAAGGCTGTGCGTCATGAGTGAGCACAATCAGTCTGGGGCAGGAGCGCTGGGATCAAGCCTGATTTTGGTTGTCGAGGACGAACCGACCATCGCCACGGCTGTCGCCCGGCGGCTCGCAGCCGAGGGCGCCCGGACCGAGGTGGTGTTCAACGGGCTGGATGCCGTAGACAAAGCCGCACGCATCCATCCCGACCTGGTTGTACTCGACGTGATGCTGCCAGGGATCGACGGCCTGGAGGTCTGCCGCCGCATCCAGGCGGACACGCCCGTGCCGGTGCTCATGCTGACCGCGCGGGACGACGAGACCGACAAGCTGGTAGGCCTCGGCGTCGGCGCTGACGATTACATGACCAAACCGTTTTCCATGCGCGAGCTCGTGGCACGAATCAAGGCGCTGCTGCGCCGCGTGGAGCGTGCCAAGTCGTTGACCGTGGACACCGCCAACCTGCCGCCGATCACGGTGGGGGATGTCAGCATCGATAGAGCGCAGCGACGCGTCAAGCGAGCGGGGCGAGAGGTCCACCTCAC
>JAISBQ010000156.1 GCA_031266115.1 Bifidobacteriaceae bacterium | reverse complement strand
CCACGGTGAGGCTTCCGTAGCGTGCCACGATGGGCGTGGCTTCGACCGATGCGCCGACACCCTCGCCACCATCGCCGCCCTCGCCGCGGTAGAGGCTCCAGTCGGGGGGTGGCTCTTTGCCATCGCCGGTATTCCAGTCGTCGTCATCGTCCTCGACCGGCAGCTCCGTGGGCGAACCGACGCTGGTGGACCCGTATGACCGCCCGGCGCCGCCCACGCCCGGGATCGCGCCGTCAGCGTGTGCCCCAGGGCCAAGCAAACCTGCGCCACCCCCGCCCGCGCCCGCCGAATCCTGCGTCCCGTGGCCGCCATGTCCCCCGGCGCGGGAGGGCCCGTTACCCGGCAATGGGTCGCTACCGCCAGCGCCGCCAGGTTGCCCAGCGGGCCCACCGCCCCCGCCACCGCTGCCACCTTCCACGACCAGGTCTCCAGGGTCACTCGCGACGAATACCGCCTCGGTTGCGCGCCCTGCCGAGGAGAGCCCCACCACGGTGGTCTCCCATGGTGTGTGATCCCAGTACGACAGCTCCGCCACGATCTCGTAGCTGCCAGCCTCACACGCCACCACCGGGGCCTCGAAGATATGCGGGCTCGCGGTATTCCTGAAGGCTCCGACCGCAGCGAGGGGTGCCACCTCGGCTTCCTCCCATTCCTCGGCCGCCGCCGGATAGGCGAACGCCTGGTAGGTTCGCGCCCGCGCATCGCCCGCGGGGGGTGGCGCCGGTTCCCCTGAATCGTCGAGCAGCACCACGCGCACAATCTGCTCCGAGACGCTGTCCGCACCCACGGTCGGGGTGTTGACCACTTCCACATAGGACCTGTCCACCGACGGGTATGCATCGGCCTGCGCCAGAGCAGGCGACGGGCCGACCCCGAGCGCCAGGGCGACTGCGCCGACCAAGGCGGCTCCACGGACGAACGACATGCTGGACGACGTGTAGGCAGGTAACATCGCTGTAAACCTCGAATATGTGATTGACCATGTCAGGGGTCCTTAGGACTTAAGTACTATACCTGGGCCTACGCTCCGACATCTCCCGAGGCACTTCCCCAGCGTTGGCAGTTTCAGTCCTAGGATTCGCAGGGTGAACCTTGACCGGCCCATCCCACCTGACCCATATGCATTGCTCCCCGCTGTGCCGGCGTTCCGCGTGACCAGTGACGATTTCGCCGATGGCGAACCTCTCCACCTGCGCCACACCGCGGACGGTCAGAACCTCTCGCCTCAGCTCTCGTGGTCCGGCTTCCCGTCACCCACCGCGAGCTTCATGGTGACCTGCTTCGACCCGGACGCCCCGACACCCTCGGGCTGGTGGCATTGGACGGTCGTCAACGTTCCTGTCGCGGTCACCGCCCTGCCACGCGATGCCGGCCGGCCGTGGGTGCCCGGCATGCCGGCCACAGCCCTGCCGGTGGGTGCCTTCCAACTCCGGCACGATGGCGGGGGCCTGGGCTACTGCGGTGCCGCACCTCCACGCGGTGACCGCCCGCACCGCTACGTCTTCGCGGTCCATGCCCTTGATGTTCCCGAACTCGGCATCCCCGACACCGCTACCGCCGCCCTCGCCTCGTTCACCGCCTTGTTCCACACATTGGCCAGAGCCGTGATGGTCGGCACGTTCCGCCACTGAGGCCCGCTCAGTGTCGGAGGTGCCCAGTACCCTCGACGGGTGACAACGCCCCCGCCATGCACCACTGCCTGCGCCCGGCCCGGCACCGCGCAGGAGATTCTGCACCAGGTCTTCGGATACGACTCCTTCCGGGGCCACCAGCGTGAGGCGATCGATCACGTCACCAGCGGCGGAGACGTCATCGTCCTCATGCCTACTGGGGGTGGCAAGTCCTTGTGCTATCAGATCCCCTCCCTGCTGCGAGCGGGAACCGGCGTGGTGGTCTCGCCGCTCATCGCTCTGATGGAGGACCAGGTCACTGCGGTGCGAGAGGTCGGAATCCGGGCTGCCTATCTCAACTCGTCCCTCGACATGGACGCCCAACGCCAGGTGGAACGCGATTTCCTGGCGGGGCGTCTTGAGTTGCTCTATGTCGCCCCGGAACGGCTGCTCACACCCGGTTGCCTCGCTCTCCTGCACCGCGGGACGGTTGCGCTGTTCGCGATCGACGAGGCCCACTGTGTGGCGCAGTGGGGCCACGATTTCCGGCCCGACTACCTGGGTCTCAGCACCCTGGCCGAGCAGTGGCCGCACGTGCCGCGGATCGCCTTGACGGCCACGGCCACACGCGCCACCCACGACGAGATCACCGAGCGGCTCGCGCTGCAGCGCGCCAAGCACCTGGTTTCCTCGTTCGATAGACCGAATATCTGCTACCGGATCGAACCAAAGTCCGCTGTCAAGGATCAGGTGGCAACCTTCATTCGCACCGAGCATCCCGGGGATTCCGGAATCGTCTATGCCCTCGCTCGCGCTACCACCGAGGATGTGGCACAACACTTGCGTTCGCACGGAACTCACGCCCTCGCGTATCACGCGGGCATGGATGCCGAGGCCCGCCGGGCCGTCCAGCGCCGGTTTCTCGCCGAAGACGCGATCACGGTGGTGGCAACCCTCGCGTTCGGGATGGGGATCGACAAGCCCGATGTCCGGTACGTCGCACACATCGATCTGCCCAAGTCCGTGGAGGGCTATTACCAGGAGACCGGCCGCGCGGGCCGGGACGGCGAGCCCGCCACCGCCTGGATGGCCTACGGTCTGGCCGACGTGGTCCAACAACGCCGGTTCATCGCCGAATCCGCCGCGGACCCGCTCCATCAACGCGCCGCCCAGGCTCGGCTCGACGCCATGCTCGCCCTGTGCGAGACAGCGCAGTGCCGCCGCGTCAACATGCTCGACTACTTCGGCGAGCACATCGATCCCTGTGGCCACTGCGACACGTGCATGTCCCCACCGGCCGCCTGGGACGGGACCGTGCCGTCCCAGAAGCTCCTATCGACCGTGGTCCGCCTGGATCGCGAACGGGGTCAACGCTACGGGGCGGGACAGATCATCGACATCCTCCGCGGACACCACACCCCGCGGGTCGCCCAGCACCGGCATGACACCTTGTCTACCTGGGGCATCGGCGCCGACCTCAACGAGACCGAGTGGCGCGCCGTGGTCCGCCAACTCCTCGCTCGCGGCGACCTGGCGATCGCTCCGGGCGGGCACGGCGTGCTGGTCGCGACCCCGGCCTCGTGGCAGGTTCTCCATGGCGAGCGAAGCGTGTCGCTGCGCCGGAACCTTCCGCGCCGCCCGCGCCTTCGCCCGGCGACCGGTGGGTCGCACGTCGATGCGGAGCGATCGACGGGCCCCGTTCAGGTGCCCGGCTCGATCCCGGCACGCGCCGAGGACAGGGGCGGGGCGTCATCGTCGGGGCCTACCGGACGAGGCGCCGATCCCGCGCCGGCCGACATGGCGATCTTCGAGGCGCTGCGAGCTTGGCGCGGCACGCTCGCCCGGGACCGGGGAGTCCCCGCGTACGTCATCTTTCACGACTCGACCTTGCGCGCTCTGGCGAGCACCAAGCCCACCACTGTGACCGAGATGGGGCGCATTCACGGGATCGGCGAGGCCAAGTGCAAGGCCTACGCTGCACAGGTTCTCGCCATCGTCGCGGGCGAGGAGGGGGAGCCGGCGCCGTCCTAGTGTCACTAGCCGAGCAGGGTACGGTCGGTGAGTTGGCCCTTGACCTGCCCAAACATGGCCAGCAGGTCGGTGACCGTCGCGTCCTTCTTCGCGGCTTCATCAAGCTGGAACACGATCTCACCCTCGTGCATCATGAGCAGGCGGTTGCCCATGCGCAAGGCCTGATCCATGTTGTGGGTGACCATCAGCGCGGTCAGCCCGCTGTCGCGCACCACCCTCTCGGTGATGCCAAGAACCAACTCGGCGCGTTGGGGGTCCAAGGCGGCGGTGTGCTCGTCGAGGAGCAGGAGGTCTGGCCCCGTAAACGACGCCATAAGCAGCGACAGTGCCTGACGTTGGCCACCCGACAGCAGGCCCACACGATGACGCATACGGCTTTCGAGCCCGAGCTCCAAGGTTTGCAGATCGTGCTCGTAGCGGTGGCGCCGCGCACGAGTCACCCCCTTGCCGAGTCCTCGTCGCTTGCCGCGCGACTCGGCCACGGCGAGGTTCTGTTCGATGGTCAGATGCGGCGCTGTGCCCGCCGCCGGGTCTTGAAATACCCGCCCGATCATGCTGGCACGCTTGTAGTCCGGAACCTTCACGACGTTGCGCCCAGCGATCTGCACGGTGCCGCAGTCCACCGGCAGCGATCCGGCAATGACGTTGAGGAGGGTGGACTTCCCGGCGCCGTTCGATCCAATCACCGTGACGAAGTCACCCTTGGCGAGGCGAAGGTCCACGTGACGCAGTGCCCTGCGCTCGTTGGGCGTGCCGGCGAAGAATGTCTTGGACACATCGGCAAGGCGCAGCATCAGGCCTCCTCCTCCCCGGTCGAGGGAACCGCCAACAGGGGCTCAGGTACCGTGTCCGATCGGCGCCACGGGGAGATCCGCGCGAAGAACGCCCGGATCCCCTTGGATTGCGAGATCACCAGCGCGATCACCACGAGCGTTGCCGAGATCAGTTTCATGTCCTGGGGACTGAGGACATCCCACCGCAGGGCAAAGAAGATGACCAGGCGGTAGGTGGCTGAGCCCACGATCACCCCGAGGGAAGCCAGGAACATGAACCGGGTCCCGAGGATCGCGTTGCCGACGATCACGGAGGCAAGTCCGACGAGGATCAACCCCACACCCATTTGGATGTCGGCAAAACCCTGCAGTTGGGCGATCAACGCGCCCGAAAGCCCTACCAGCCCGTTGGCGAGCATGAGCGTCACGATCTTGGTGGTGTCCGTGCTGATCCCCAAGGATGACGCCATCGCCGGGTTGTCTCCGGTGGATTGGACGGCGAGCCCGAAGTTTGTCGCCAAGAACGCGTCGATCACCAATTTGGCCGCGATCGCCAACGCCGCGAGGATTCCCACCGACCACCACGTCGACACCAGGCCTCGCTCCGCGAGCGGTGTGAACACTGTGGGTTGGTTGAGCAGGGACAGGTTGGCCTTGCCCATGATCCGCAGGTTGACCGACCACAGGGCAATCATCGTCAAGATGCTGGCCAAGAGGGGGTCGATGTGGAGTTTGGTGTGCAGCAGGCCAGTGGCCAGGCCTCCGAGAGAGCCAGCGACGAACCCGGCGGCAGTGCCGATCAGCGGGTGCATCCCGTTGGTGATGAGGAGCGCCGCTGTTCCGGCGCCGGTGGTGAAGGAGCCATCCACCGTGAGATCGGCGAAGTTCAAGATGCGATAAGTCAGGAATACCCCGAGCGCGAGCAGCGCATACAGCATGCCCAGTTCAAGCGTGTTAGCCACGGCCCGGGGTCCTCCTCACGGCATCGTCCATCGATGGGTCGCCGCGCCCCCATACAGGGCTCGAATGCGGCGGCGCCTCCCTATTCGCCGGACGATGTCTCAACGATGGTGGCCTCGGACAAGAGGTCGTCGGGAATGACGATCCCCATGCGTTCGGCTGATACCGGGTTGACCTTGAGTTCGGTCTCCTCGACCACCAGCGTGGCGATGCTGCCGGGATCCACGCCATCGCGCAGCACCTGGACGGCCATCTCGCCCGTGCGAACACCGAGGTCGTAGTAGCTGATGCCGCGGGTGGCGACGGTCCCACGTTCCACGGACTCGGCATCGGCGGAGAAGACCGGGATCTTCGATTGCTCGGCGAACTGGATGACGGCATCCAAGGCTGAGACCACGGTGTTGTCGGTCGGGATGAGGATCGCGTCGACACCCTCCAACGCCTGGGCGCCGGTCATGACCTCGGAGGAATTGGTGATTGACTGTGGTTTGATCTCGATACCGAGAGCCTCAGCCTCGGCCTCGAAGGCTTCCACTTGCACCTCTGAGTTGGCTTCGGCCGAGGAATACAGGACGCCGATGGTCTGGACATCCGGCATCACCTGCTGGACCAGTTCAACCGGACGCGCGTTCGGGTTGAGGTCGGAGGTGCCCGTGACGTTGGTGCCTGAAGGGTCGAAGCTGGGGACCAGTCCGGCAGCGACCGGATCGGTGACACCGGCGAACAGGATGGGCCTGTCGGTGATCTGCTGGACCACGGCCTGGGCGGTAGGCGTGGCGATGGCGAGAATCAGGTCGAGGGACGGATCGGCGGCAAACGACCCGGCGATGGTGGCGGCGTTGGACTGGTCGCCTTGAGCGTTCTGCTCGTCGTAGCTGGCGTCGATGCCAGCCTGGGCGAGGGCGTCCTTGAACCCGTCCTTGATGAGGTTCAGCGACGGGTGGTCGACGATCTGCGTGATGCCGATGGTGACGGAGACGGTCTCGCCGTCTCCGTCGGACGTGTCCGCGGGCGGGGCTTGCGATTCAGGAGCATCGTCGCTCGCCGATGCGACCCCAGTTTGCTCGGTGGCGGATGGTTCGCCGCCGCTGCAGCCAGTCGCCGTGAGCGCTAGAGCGCCAGCCATGGCAAGCGCGAGGGGCAAGGTGCGTGCTTTCATGGGTCACTCCTCAGTCGATTGTGGAAGACGGGACGCCGCGCGCCGCGGGCCGAACGGGGCGATGGCCTGGAGCATCCGCGATGTCCGCACTGGCGAAGGGTACCCGCAATCTCACGGGGTGAGCACAAAACGTCCGCTCCGTGACCATGGTCGTGGAGGAGTCCACGTCGGGCCCAACCGACAGCCACTCACCGAGCCCGCCTGGCCATCGCGTCCTGTCCCCTCCCTCACCCCATCACCCAACCCCGGCGCCAGCACTTCCCGCGGTTACCCCTCCCAGCAAACCGTCAAGTTTCGCCTTCTCGGGCTCCCAGCGTCCAGCTCACGAAGGGGGCGAGCGTGAGAAGGGGTGCCGGAAACGTACCGAAAACGCGTCGAGACAAATCTCGGTACGTTTCGGACCGCCCATGTCGCCCTCCCGCCAGACCCGCTCGGGTGTTTGCCCAGGTCACGCGGTTGCCACCAGATCGAAAGCCACGGCCTGCGCGTCGGAAACGCACCGACTCTTCGCCGCAACAAATCTCGGTACGTTTCCGACGCTCCGGTGCCGTTCTTGCCCCTGGTGGTCGCGGTGCGGAGTGGCGGTCGCCCATGGCGTTCCCTTGTCGCCGTCGACGTACACCTTGCTGGTGGGAGGCAAGACCAAATCACTGGCGCCGAATGAAATCGAAGCAGAGGAGATCGCTATTCCTGCGGTTCGCGTTGATGGCCCGCTGGTTCTGGAGATCAACCACCCCACAATGCCATCCATGCCGCACGCGGCGATTGACGAAAGCCTGGACGATAAGCATCATCCGACGCGCGAAGGGCGACGAATCGAATGCACCGCTGACCAGGGGCCATGTGTGGTGACACGCGAACGGAACCGGCTGGTTGTGACGGTGAGAGGGAATCGGCAGAAGACCGGCCGGCGATCCTACAGACCGGATACTCGGTGCCACCGGACGTGGGACAAGCGATGGAAGATGCGCCTGCGACAGCGACGGCATCCTGGGGCGTAGCGGTCGGGGGCACGGTGGAACACGGCAGCCAGAACCCTGCAACAACTCCCTCACGGACCTCGCGATGGCGACACCCGCGGTGTCTTGGCGACCACAGCGCCCTGTAACCCGGTCGATCTGGCCCTCAAACCTGAAACTCGACGGACTATGGGCCGCTCCAGACCGTCGAGTTTCACCTTTGCGGGCTCGCACAGGCGGTTTCGGGCCTGGAAGGTGAAACTCGACGACTTCAGGCATGGCGTTCGGGCATCGGAAGGGCACCTGGGTCACAGACCCGGATCGCACACGCCTCACCGCACCTGGCTTCCCACGGCGCGGAATACCCCAACACGGACCACCTCACCCTCGGATGACCGTGACCCCGACACAACCTTGGTCCGTGTCCGGGGCACCTTGCCTCCCTCGTCCCGGAGCGCGCCAGCGCGCCAGCAGCCATGATCGCGAGCGCACGGCAGCCCACGCCACCAACACCACGGTGCGCAGCCACATGCCACGCGCTGCCACCCCGACGGCGCCGAACTCTTGCCTCCCTGACCACGCCCAATCGCCCCCCGCGCCCCCCACTGACTAGGCTTCCCCCCAGACAAGGGCCCGTAGCTCAGTTGGCTAGAGCACCACGTTTACACCGTGGCGGCCGCCGGTTCGAGCCCGGCCGGGCCCACAAGGTGCCGACGAGCGTAGCGAGGAGACACCGCACCAAGCCGGCCGCATCCACCACAGTGTGGAGAAGGAGACTGGCGCCGGTGCGGGATACCACCCGGCCACGCCCCAAGGCTGCCTTGGGATGCATGGACTGAACAAGTCGACAACCTAGAACGATGCGTGCGACGGTGGACTGGCAACTCTGCCCGGACCGTACCGGCGACCCGCGCACACCTCGCCCAGATGGCGGCGACCAAGGCCGGGATCCTTGATGAGTGGGAACGCGATGCTCGCACTCTCACCGGCCAGGATGCTCGCAACCTCATCCTCACGATCCACGAGGACGCGGGAACCGCCAGGTGACCCCCGATGGGGACTAGCGACTGCGCAACAGCGAAAGCCTGCGCCACCTGCTGGCCGCCTCGGCCGGTGTGGACGTCAACGACTGGTTCGCTCTAGTCCAGGAGCCCGTCACGACACGCTGAGCGCTGCTCCGGCAGCCAGACGAAGCGCTCGTACCTGAGCGCGCCGATCGGGAAGAGTCCCGGGTGTGTTGCGCGTCACACAACGAAGGAGCCGAGCGTGGGTGACCTGTACCCAGCGCGGCTCCTCCGGAGCACCTGACATCACATGACCGGAGGACCCCCGATGCGCCACCTGACCCCCATTGCTGTCGCCTGCGTCGCCAGCCTCATCCTCCTTGGATCGCACACCGCGTCCGTGGCTACCCAGTCTTCCCTGGAGGATCTCCCACCCCTGGTGGGCACGTCTGCGCGCCTGACCGCGGGGTTGGATCACTCCGCCGTCGTCACGCCCGATGGCCGGGTGTGCACGTGGGGGCTCAACTGGGAAGGACAGCTCGGTGTCGGCCCCACCCCGGCCCAGTCCACCGAGCCGCGGTGCTTCGCGCTCGCCCCGGATGTCAGAGCTGTGGCCGTGTCCAGCCTCTCGAACCGCACCGTCGCCCTCACCCAAGGCGGTCAGGTCTACACCTGGGGGTCCAACCTCTACGGGCAGCTTGGGGTGGGCAGCGACACCATCTCTTCAGTTACCACGCCCACGCCTGTGCCGTTTCCCACGGGAGTGGTGGTGGTTGCCGTGTCCGCCAGCGAGCGTCACACCATCGCCGTCACCGACGATGGCGATCTGTACGCCTGGGGGTCCAACCAGTACGGCCAGCTCGGCAACGGCGGCACCGATCTGACGTCCGCAAGCCGTACCCTGCTCCCCATTCCCGTGGCCCAGGGCCTCGGCCCGTTCACGTCTGTCGCCGCGGGCGGGTCACACACGGTAGCGACAACCACGGACGGTCACGTCTTCGCGTGGGGAAGAAACCATACTGACCAGCTGGGGCCGAATGGACCCCAGGAATCAGGGCAGGGCCCCAACGCCCGGTATTCCTCCAGCCCGGTGGAGGTCCCTGGGATGGCCGGAGTCACGAGTGTCGCTGCCGGCGCCAACCACACAGTCGCCGTGACGTCGAGCGGCGCCGTGTACACCTGGGGGCAGAACACCCGTGGGCAGCTTGGCGACCGGACCACGACCACCGCTCCGATCCCGATCCCCCTCATCCTGCCGCCGATGGCGGGGGTCACCGCGGGTGGCCGGACCTCCATGGCGTGGACCGAGCAGGGCGCCCTGTACGCCTGGGGAGCGAACGATTACGGCCAGCTCGGCGATGGAACGCTGTCCGAGGCGCATGAACCACAGCTGGTTCCCGGAGTCACTGTCGCCGCCGTGGCCGCCGGCCCCAAGCACACCGTGGCTGTGGGCCGGGACGCCCTCGTGTACACATGGGGCAACAACGAATCGGGCACGCTCGGCGATCAATCTCAGACCACCGACCACACCCCCCGCGCCGTGGACAACCTGCCGCCAACTACCCAGGCCGATGCGGGCGACGAGCATTCGCTGGCGCTCGCCCGCGACGGAAACGTGTACGCGTGGGGAAGCAACTCATGGGGCCAGTTCACCTCGGACCACATTCCCTTCGCGCTGACCCCGGTCCGGATCTCGGGGCTGCCCGCCATCGCCGCCATCAGTGCAGGAGACTTCCACAACGCGGCATCCACGGCAGAGGGGCAAGTGTGGACGTGGGGCCGCAACCAATACGGCGAGCTCGGCCGCACCACGGTGAGCCAACAGGCCCCCGCTCCCGATGTTGTGAATCTGCAGGCCTCGGCCAGGGCGGTCAGCGCCTGCCACCTTCTCACGGTGGCATTGACACAGACCGATTCGGTCTACGGCTGGGGTGACAACTCCAGCGGGCAGCTGGCCACGTCCTCGGTCAGTTCGTCCGCCTCGCCGTTACTGGCCCCAGAGGTGCGCGCGGCGACATCGGTGGCCTGCGGTGACGGCTATTCACTCGCCATCCAGGGCACCAACCTGTATGGGTGGGGTTCCAATTCCTTCGGGCAACTCGGCGCCCGCCCGGGAGACCCGCCCGCCACCACTCCCACACTCGTCACGGGTCTCAACGGCGTCATTCAGGCCGACACCTACTATCGCCACGTCCTGGCGCTCACCTCCGGGGGCGCCGTGTGGGCGCTGGGCGACAACCCGTATGGTGAGTTGGGTCGCAGCCCGGCGTACAGTGACAACGGCTGGCCTGTCCCCGCCAAGATCACGGGCCTAGCGGACGTGGTCGAGGTCGCGGCGGGTCAGAACTTCTCGATGGCGCTCACCGACAGCGGAACCGTCTACACCTGGGGCAACAACACCAATGGCCAACTCGGACGCGAGGCCGGCGCGATGTCGCCCACTCCGACCCCGGTGGAGACGCTCTCCGATGTGGTCGACATCGCGGCAGGCGCCAAACACGCGGTGGCCGTGACCACCAACGGCGACGTCTACACCTGGGGGGACAACGCCTTTGGCCAGCTCTCGCGGCCGTCCGACTGCTGGATTCCGGCACAGCGCCCCGCAGCGATGGCGCTGTGGGAAGACCCTGACATGCCGAATCCGACCGGGAGCCCGTCCGGGAACCCCAGCGACAATCCGAGTGGGAACCCCAGCGACAATCCGTCCGGGAACCCCACCGATGATCCCTCCGGCAACCCCACCGACAATCCGTCCGGGAACCCCACCGACGATCCCTCCGAGAACCCCACCGACGATCCCAGCCGGGGCCCGAGCGGCGATCCCACCGGCGACCCCCGCGACACCCCGCCAGACAACCGGGATTCAGGGG
>JAISBQ010000088.1 GCA_031266115.1 Bifidobacteriaceae bacterium | reverse complement strand
CGTCTGACGCGCCGCGCGATGGTCGCGTACATGCGCTACTACCACGAGATCTTCCACGTGTCTCACTTCACCGTCCCCCAGCTCGTCGCCCGGATCGGAGCGGAGGGGCGTGAACGGTTGGACGCCGTCGTGGCGAGGGGTCGCAACCCCGTCCTGGCGCTTGCCCACATGGGCAACTGGGATATGGCTGGAGCGTGGGCCACACGCGAGATCGGCGCTGTCACGACGGTGGCCGAGCGCTTGAAGCCACCGGAGTTGTTCGACCAATTCGTCGCCATGCGCGCCACCATCGGGTTGACCATCGTGCCGTCCGATCCTGGCAAGGTCTTCAGGCCGTTGGCGGAGGCGGCCATGTCGCATGAACGCGGAATCGTGCCGATCCTGGCGGACCGCGACTTGTCGCGTCGTGGCATCGAGGTGACGATGTTCGGTCACGCCGCGAGGGTGGCCGCCGGCCCGGCGGCTCTTGCATGTCACGCGGACGTTCCCCTCATCCCCCTGGCGATCGTCAGCGAGAAGCTGACCGGCGCCCGCCGGCGTGTGGCCCGTAGCCGGCACGGCTACACCCTCGTGGTCTTGCCGGAAGTTCCGCGCCGCCCCGACCTGCCGGCCGCACAAGAGGTTCAGGTGATGACTCAAGGGTGGGCTACGGCGCTTGCCGGTGTGATCGCCGAGCATCCCACCGACTGGCATATGCTCCAGAAGGTTTTCGTGGAGGACCTCGACGCGGACAAGGATGCCCAGGTTCGGGGAACGGACGCATGAGGATCGGCATCGTGTGCCCGTACTCGTTCGACGTGCCGGGCGGAGTCCAGTTTCACGTTCGCGACTTGGCCGGCGCCCTCATCTCCCGGGGCCACGAGGTGTCGGTGCTCGCCCCCGCCGATTCGGACACCCCGGTTCCGGACTACGTGGTGACCACCGGCCGGTCAGTCCCCGTACATTACAACGGGTCGGTGGCCCGGCTCGCGTTTGGTCCGATGGCCGCTGCCCGGACACGCCGCTGGCTGGCCGATGGCGAGTTCAATGTTCTGCACATCCACGAACCGATGCCGCCTTCGTTGGGCCTGTTGGCGCTGTGGATTGCCGACGGCCCGATCGTCGCAACCTTCCACTCGGCCCAAACTCACTCGCGAGCCATGTCCGTGGCCCGACCCTTCATGCGTTCCCCCTTGGAGAAGATCCGTGGAGCGATCGCGGTCAGCGAGGACGCGCGGCGCACGCTGGTGGACCACGCTGGCGGCGACGCAGTGATCATCCCCAACGGCGTCCACGTCAACGCTTTCGCTCAGGCGACGCCTCGCGAGGAGTGGCGGGGTACCGCCGAGCGTCCCACCGTGGCGTTCCTCGGGCGCTTGGACGAACCTCGCAAGGGCCTGGACGTGCTCCTGCGCGCCTTGCCCGATATCCGGGCGGCGGTGCCAGGGCTACGCGTGCTGGTGGCCGGCCGCGGAGAGGTTGGCGCCAAAGCCCTCGGGGCGCATGCGGACGCGGTGGAAGTCCTCGGGCCGGTCACGGAGGAGGCCAAGGGCTCCTTACTTGCCTCGGTGGACCTGTACGTGGCGCCACACACCGGTGGGGAATCCTTCGGGATCGTGCTGGTGGAGGCGATGAGCGCCGGCGCGGGGGTCGTCGCCAGCGACTTGGGGGCCTTTCGCCGCGTGTTGGACGATGGCGCACTCGGCACAGTATTCGCCACGGGTGATCCCGCCGCATTGGCCAGGGCCATCATCGGGCGCCTCCACGACAGGCCCGGCACACAGGATTTGGCACGAGCCGCCGCCGAGGCCGTCTGGCGGTACGACTGGTCGTCGGTCGTCTCACAGATCCTGGCCGTCTACGAGACGGTCGCCGTGGGTCACGTCGAGGAGGATCGCTCAACCCGTGGCAGGTGGTGGGAACGATGACCGGCGCCGAGATCGGTCTGGTGATCGCGGGGATCGTGGCCGTGATCTGGTGGGTGATCTGGGTCTCGGCCCAGCGGCTGGACCGACTGCATCGACGGGTGGCCTCCGCGCGCACCAGCCTGGCCCACCAACTCGTGGCCCGGGCGGTGGCCGCCTTGGACTTGGCCCATTCGGGGGTTCTGGATCCGGCCAGTTCGATTGTGGTGGCCGAGGCCGCGCGGGCCGCTCTGGCATCAATGATGGACGATGGCGTTCCCCTCCCCTCCTCGGGCGCAATCCAGTCCGAGCTCTCGGGCACGATCCGCCTCGCCCTCGGCGAACCGGCCGATATTGATCTGCTCGATCCGGTGGGGCGGGAGCTGGTGGGCGAGGTCGCCGCGACCTGGTATCGGGTGACCCTGGCGCGGCGCTTCTACAACGAGGCCGTGGGCAAGACCCGCCGCCGGAGGCGCAGCTGGCCGGTCCGTGCCTTGCGTCTGGCCGGACGCACGCCGATGCCCCTCACCTTCGAGATGGACGACGCGTTGCCCGAGACCCTGCCCCACCCCCAAGGCTGAGGCCTGCCACGGTAAGCTGGCGCGGGCGCTAACGACGGAAGAGGGTTGTACCAACATGTCAGGGCATTCCAAGTGGGCTACTACCAAGCACAAGAAGGCGGCAATCGACGCGAAGCGCGGCAAGCTGTTTGCCAAGCTCATCAAGAACATCGAGGTAGCGGCCCGCACGGGCGGCGGTGACCCGGCCGCGAACCCCACCCTCTACGACGCGATCCAAAAGGCCAAGAAGTCCTCGGTCCCCAACGACAACATCGACCGGGCGGTCAAGCGCGGGTCGGGTCAGGAGGGTGGCGGGGCCGAATACCAGTCCATCACCTACGAGGGCTACGGCTCCGGGGGCGTCGCGATTCTCGTCGAATGTCTGACGGACAACCGCAACCGGGCGGCATCGGACGTTCGCGTGGCCCTGACCCGCAACGGTGGGACGTTGGCCGATCCGGGGTCGGTCTCCTACATGTTCTCGCGCAAGGGTGTGATCCTTGTGCCGGCTCAGGATGGGGTGGATGAGGACACCATCCTCATGGCCGTCCTCGACGCCGGCGCCGAGGAGGTCAACGAGATGGACGGCGCATTCGAGGTGGTGACGGAGCCCACTGACATGGTTCCCGCGCGCCAGGCACTGCAGGCCGCGGGCATCGACTACGACTCGGCGGACATCGACTTTGTGCCGTCGGTCCAGGTGGAGGTCGGTGTCGAGGTGGCGAAGAAGATCCTTCGGCTGATCGACGCGCTGGAGGACCTGGACGATGTCCAGAACGTCTACGCGAATTTCGACGCCTCCGACGAGGTCATGGCCGCGGCCGAGGCCTAGGTGTCGATGCGGGTACTCGGAGTCGATCCGGGCCTGACCCGGTGCGGGATCGGGGTCGTGGACGGCCTTGCCGCGCGGCGCGTCGCCCTGGTGGCCGTCGGTGTGGTGCGGACTCCTGCGGACTCCGCGTTGGCTGCGCGCTTGCTCGCGCTTGCCGGCGAGCTGGGACAGTGGATGGACGCCCACCAGCCGGATGCTGTCGCCGTGGAGCGTGTCTTTGCTCAACGCAACGTCATGACGGTGACGGGCACAGCGCAAGTGGCCGGCCTGGCGATGGTAGAGGCGGCCCGGCGAGGAATCGAGGTGGCAGTCCACACGCCGACGGAAGTCAAGGCCGCGGTCACGGGCGCCGGCAACGCCGACAAGGCGCAGGTCCAGCACATGGTGAGGCGTCTGTTGAATCTTGACGCTCCTCCCACCCCGGCCGACGCCGCCGATGCCTTGGCCCTGGCCATCTGCCACGCCTGGCGTGGTGCCGCGACGCACCCGCGTGCGGGCACGCCGACCCCTGCCCAGCGTCAATGGATCGATGCCGAACGGGCGGCGCGCCGGGGGAGATGACTTGTGCGTGTGGGGCTTCGCCGCGCGAAGGTCTGCCAACGGGCGGCGCGCCGGGGGAGATGACATCTGCCTGGTGGCCTTGGCTGGTAGCGTGGTCTAGTACACATGTTCGTTCCTACTGGAGGACTGCTGCGTGATCGCCTCGATTCGCGGGCGCGTGCTCGCCATCCGCGGAACCACCGCCATCCTCGAAACCGCGGGCGTTGGATTCTCGATCATCGCCACCCCGGCCGGCGTCGCGACGTTGCGAATAGGGGCCGAAGCCCAGTTGACCACCTTGTTGGTGGTCCGCGACGATGCCCTGACCCTCTACGGCTTCGCCGACGAGGCGGAGCGTGCGGCGTTTGAAGCCGTCCAGACCGTGTCCGGCATCGGCCCCAGAATCGCCATGGCCGTGCTCGCGGCGATGACACCGGACCAACTGGCCAGGGCCGTGGAGGCCAGCGATCTCGCGCTCCTTCAACGGGTACCCGGCATCGGCAAGAAGGGCGCCAGTCGCCTGGTTCTGGAACTGGCCGGGAAACTCGCAGTGGACGGTAGCGCCGCTCACCGCGATACGGCGCCCTCGCCTGTGCGGGAGGAAGTGGGAGCGGGGCTGGTCGCGCTCGGATGGACCGTGGCCCAGGCCGAAGCGGCACTGGACGAGGTCGCCGCGACGCAGGGGGCGCCATCGTCGGCTGCGGAGACCTTGCGGGCCGCCCTGAGGACATTGGGGGCGCGGCGTGGCTGAATCGGAGCGGCCGGTCTCGCCCGGAGCCGATGAGTCCGAGCGCGCGATCGAGGCGGCCCTGCGGCCGCGCACACTCGACGAGTTTGTCGGCCAACACGTGGTGAGGGACCAACTCGGCCTGGTGCTCGAAGCCGCGCGCGCACGGGGGGCGAACCCCGATCACGTGCTGCTGTCGGGACCGCCGGGGCTCGGCAAGACCACGCTGTCGATGATCATCGCCGCTGAGCTTGGCGCTCACCTGCGGGTCACGTCCGGGCCGGCCATCCAGCATGCCGGGGACCTCGCTGCCGTGCTCAGCTCGTTGGATGAAGGCGAGGTGTTGTTCGTCGACGAAATCCACCGCTTGGCCAGGCCCGTCGAGGAAATGCTGTACGTCGCCATGGAGGATTTTCGTGTAGACGTCATGGTGGGCAAGGGGCCCGGCGCCACGGCGATCCCACTGTCCCTGCCACCGTTCACCGTGGTAGGCGCGACCACCAGGGCTGGGCTCCTCCCGGCGCCGCTGCGCGACAGGTTCGGTTTCACCGGACACCTCGACTATTACGCCCCGGATGAACTGGAACAGGTGCTCACCCGTTCCGCGCGCCTGCTCGACATCGAGTTGACCGCCGATGCGGCCGCGCAGATCGCCAGTCGGTCACGGGGCACGCCGCGGATCTCCAACCGGCTGTTGCGCCGGGTGCGAGATTGGGCGCAGGTGCGGGGACGCGGGGTGGGCGATCTCGATGCCGCGCTCGCCGCGCTGAAGGTCTATGAGGTGGACGAGCGCGGTCTGGACCGCCTGGATCGGGCCGTTCTCACGGCGCTGACCGTGCGTTTCTCGGGCCAACCCGTCGGCCTGACCACACTTGCCGCTGCGGTGGGAGAAGAGACCGACACCATCGAAACCGTGGTAGAACCGTTCCTGTTGCGAGAGGGGTTGATCTCGCGCACACCGCGTGGGCGCCAGGCGACGGCCGCCGGGTACACGCACGCTGGCGTGGCGCCATCCGCCTGGCCGTTGGCACGGGGCAGCGGCCAGTTATCCATGCCCTAGACTTCCGTGGGAACATCGACCGCTATGTGAGGAGACTCGCGCCTGTGAAAGCCGCCCTTTTCATCGCCATCGTCGAGGCGACAGGGGAAAGCCCCACGCCGGAAGACCCGGCCTCGGCGCCGCAAGGCGGGGGTAGTTCCATCTTTATGTGGGTTCTACTCATCGGTGTCGCGATCCTCATGTACGTCATGTCCCGGCGCAACAAGAAGAAGCAGGTCAACGCGGACGCGTTCCGCACGGAGTTGGGCCCCGGCCAGCGCGTGATGACGATGTCCGGGATGGTAGGGGTCATTTCTCGCGTGGAGGGCGATGTCATCACGATCGCCTCAGCGAACGGCGACCAATCGCAGTGGATACGCCGGTCCATCCGATCGCTGGTCCCCGACGAGGAGTGGACGTCCCTGACATCCGATTACCCCGAGGATCCGGATGATACAGACGCCGATCCCGATCCCGATTCACCTGGCGCCGATGGTCCAGGTTCCCCCGACGGCGATGACGCGCCGGGGATCGACAAGTCATAGGCGGCGCAGGACCACCCATGTCAGCCAGGCGCGCGGGGGCGCGCGCGACGACCTCCAGACCCGAAAGAAGAAGAAGTGGCCGCTCGTAGCAAGACCGGCAGGCCGGTACGGACACTCGTGACGCTGTTCGGCATCATCGCGGTGCTGTTCGGTTCCGTGATCGCCGGTTCGTTCGTCACCGACAAAGCCTCGTTCGTCCCAGGAAGGGCGTTGGACCTGGTGGGTGGGACGCAGCTCATCCTTGAGCCGGTGGCGATCGATTCCTCCCAGAGGCCATCGGCCGAGGCACTGAGCCAGGCCGTGGCGATCATCCGCCAGCGCGTCGACGCCTCCGGTGTCGCCGAGGCGGAAATCTCCTCCGAGGCCTCGGGAAACATCGTGGTGGGCATCCCGGGCAATCCGTCCCAGGAGGATCTCGACTTGGTGTCGAAGTCAGCCAAGATGACGTTCCGGAGCGTGTTGCGCGAGGAACAGGCGAGCGCCCAGAGCCCCTCGGCGTGGTTGACCCGCTCGTTCCCCAAACCGCCCGGTGACGAGATCGCCGCCGATGACGCCGCCGCCGAAGGTGGAGACACTCCAGAGGTGGCCGCCGGCGAGGCGACGAGCGAGGAGGTAGTGGTCGAGGGCGACGACGCTGCCGCGTCAGATGAGGGCGCCGAAGCCCTGCCCGAGGAGATTCAGCTCGACGAGAACGGTGAGATTGTCACCGACTCGACCGGCGACGCGGCCGACCCGAGTGCCGCGCCGCCCACCGTTCCCCCGATGGACGACTTCGATGCTCGCCTGGAGACCGGCCTCGACGAAACGCTGATCACCGCCGACCACGAGGAGCGCTACAGCAACATCGACTGTGCCACCGTCGGCTCCGATATCACCGGCGAGCCGTCTGACTCCGACGAGGTCTTGGTCACCTGCTCAGACAACATGGGCACACCTGAGGCGCCGGCCTACATGAAGTACATCCTGGGGCCGGTCATGGTCGAGGGCGACCAGCTCTCCAACGCCCAGTCCGGCCTGTCCACCAATGCCCAAGGCCAGACCACTGGCGAATGGGTGGTCACCCTCCAGCTCAAGACCGCGGGGGCCAAGCAGTTCTCGGCGGTTAGCTCGAAGCTTGTGGACCTCGAACAGCCCCGCAACCAGTTCGCGATCGTCCTGGATGACCGGGTGGTTTCGGCGCCGCGGATCAACTCGGCCATTCCGGATGGGCGCGCCGAGATCAGCGGGTCGTTCACGCAGGCGAGTTCCAAGACCTTGGCAGACCAGCTGAGCTTCGGCTCCCTGCCGCTGAACTTCTCGGTGATGAGCCAGGAACAGGTCTCGGCGACGCTCGGTTCGGAGCAGCTTCAGAAAGGCCTGATCGCCGGCCTGATCGGCCTGATCCTCGTAGCGATCTATTCGTTCCTCCAGTACCGGGCCCTGTCCGTGGTCACCATCCTGTCGCTGGTCACGGCGACGGGTCTCACCTATGGTGCCCTGCTGGTGCTGTCGTGGCTTCAGGGCTACCGCCTGTCGCTCGCCGGCGTGGCCGGGATCATCGTCTCAATCGGTGTGACAGCGGACTCGTTCATCGTGTACTTCGAACGCATCAGAGACGAGTTACGCGATGGACGTCCACTCGGCCACGCGGTCGATCTCGCGTGGGTCAGAGCCCGACGCACCATCATCGCGTCGGATGCCGTGAACTTCATCGCCGCCGCTGTGCTGTACTTCGTCTCGGTCGGTTCGGTGCGCGGGTTCGCGTTCACCCTCGGCTTGACCACACTGATGGACCTCCTTGTGGTCATGATGTTCACCCATCCCATGCTGTTGCTCCTCACGCGTGTACCGTTCTGGGCCAACGGTCATCCCTGGTCCGGTCTCGATCCGTACCGGTTGGGAGCACCCGGCTCGGTGCACTATGCCGGGCGGGGGCGCGTCACCCGTGTTCCAGAGAAGGCTCCTGCCCGAATTGGAGCCGGGCCGAGGGGCACAGCGGCGACGGCCGTCCTCGACCGGGACGATGGCGCGCCGCCCGTACGCGAGCGAGCCCCCATCCCCAGGGGCGCACCTGGCCAGTCCATCGCTGAGCGCAAGGCGGCCGCGAAGGCCGTTGCGGCCGAGCGGGCCGAAGAGGTTGGCGATGAGGTGCGCGAGCACGTCGATGAGGAGGAGGACGCCTGATGCGATCGATCAACTTTGCCCAGTGGGGCAATGACCTGTACACCGGGCGGCGCAGCTACAACGTGGTGGGCCGGCGCCGGAGGTTCTTTTCCGTCTCCGCGGTGATCCTCGCGGTGTGCGGACTCCTCATGGTTGTTCCTGGCCTCGAACTCGGCATCGACTTCCGTGGCGGTTCGGAGTTCCGTGTCGTCACCACCCAAACGAGCATTGAGACCGACCCGGCCATCGACGCGGTGCAATCGGTCGCGGCCGACGAGGTTCCGCGTGTCACCAAGGTGGGTGCCGGGTCGCTGCGTATCCAGACACGAGAGCTCTCGAACGCCCAAACCGAGCAGGTATCGTCATCGCTCGCCGAGGCTTACAGCGTGCCGCTCGAGGACATCACCTCGACGTGGGTCGGCCCGACGTGGGGCCGGGATGTGTCGGGTAAGGCGTTCTCCGGCGCCGGCATCTTCATGGTGCTCGTGATGATCGCGATGACGTTCTACTTCCGCGCGTGGCGCATGGCGGTCTCGGCGATCGCGGCACTGATCCACGACCTGATTGTCACGATCGGTGTGTACGCCATCGTTGGCTTCGAGATCACTCCGGCCTCAATCATCGGGTTCCTTACTGTCCTGGGGTACTCGCTCTACGACACGGTGGTGGTGTTCGACAAGGTCCGCGAGAACACTCATAACGTCCTCGACCAGAGCCAATTCACCTACGCGGAGGCGGCCAATCTGGCGGTCAACCAGACGATGGTCCGGTCGATCAACACCTCGGTGGTGGCCCTGCTGCCGGTCGGATCCATCCTGTTCATCGGCGCGTTCCTGCTGGGTGCGGGCACGTTGCGCGACATTTCGCTTGCGCTGTTCGTCGGCATGATCGCTGGCACGTACTCCTCGATCTTCTTGGCCACGCCGATGGAGGTGGCGCTGCGCGGAAACGAGAGGCGGATACGGGAACACACGGCCAAGGTTCTGGCCCGGCGTGCCGCCTCCGGCGACGAATCGTCCACAGTTTCGCGTCTCACCCCGATCGGTGCCATTCGGCCGGGGATCCACCAGGGCCAGTCCGCCCAACCCAGACGCCGGGGACGCAAGACCGGACGATGACGGAACGTCTCACCCCATCGCGCGAGGCTGTGGCCAGCCTCGTCGCGGCGAGAGTACGGGCGATTCCCGACTTTCCGACGCCGGGGGTGGTCTTCCGTGACATCACGCCATTGCTGGCTGACGCGCAAGCTTTCGCGACCGTGTGTGCCTACTGTGCCCAGGCCGTGAGAGCGGCACACGCCGATCTCGTGGTGGGCATTGAGGCGCGCGGGTTCATCTTTGCGGCGCCCGCGGCCATCGGCGCCGGAGTGGGGTTTATCCCCTTGCGTAAACCCGGCAAGCTGCCTGGCGTCACTCTCAGGGAGTCTTACGCGTTGGAATACGGTGAGGCGACGTTGGAGATGCATGAGGACGCCATCGCCGAGGGTGCCAGGGTGATCGTCATGGATGACGTGCTGGCCACGGGAGGGACCGCTCAGGCGGCGGCAGGCCTGCTGGAGCGGGCGGGGGCACGCGTCGTCGAGATGCTCTTCCTTATCGAACTGGCGGCCCTGGAGGGCCGCGCCACCCTAGGTCCGCGGCCAATCGACACGGTCTTGCGGATCGCGTGAGTTGTGGGCACCTGTGAGGTGCTCGCATAGACACGTGGGCCGCTGGGGCGAGGTACGGCGCGGGTGCTTGTGGCGTGCTCCTACAATGGCGGGGTGAGTGACCCCAACGTTTCCGAGGGTGGGGGACGTCCGCGTGCGTGGTGGTTGGGCAACCGGGGCAACTCCGGGCCGTCGGCGCTGCAGCCGATTCTGGCAGCACTCAAGGTGTACCACGCGAAGGCCGAGACGAGCGTCGTCGAGCGTGCCTACCAGGTGGCGGCGCGGGTCCACGAGGGGCAGGTCCGCAAGAGCGGCCAGCCCTACATCACCCATCCCGTCGCGGTAGCGACCATCCTCGCGGAGATGGGCATGATGCCATCGACGCTGGCGGCCGCGTTGTTGCATGACACGGTCGAGGATACGCCGTATTCGCTCGACGAACTCCAGAGCGAGTTTGGGCCGGAGATCGCGAAGCTGGTGGATGGAGTGACCAAGCTGGACAAGATGACCTACGGCGAGGCGGCTCACGCCGAGACGGTACGCAAGATGGTCATCGCCACCGCCAAGGATGTGCGGGTTCTCGTGATCAAGCTGGCCGATAGGCTTCACAACGCCAGGACCTGGAAGTACGTGTCGAGCGGGAATGCGGAGCGTAAGGCCCGGGAGACTCTGGAGATCTATGCACCTCTCGCTCATCGTCTGGGGATGAACACCATCAAGTGGGAGTTGGAGGATCTCTCCTTCGCCACGCTGTATCCCAAGGTGTACGAGGAAGTGGTTCGCGTGGTGACCGAGCGGGCACCGGCCCGCGAGGAATCGTTGAGCGTCGTGTCGGAGCAGATCAAGGCGGATCTGCGCGCGGCCAAGATCAAGGCGACTGTGGCGGGCCGTCCCAAGCACTACTACTCGATCTACCAAAAGATGATTGTTCGGGAGCGCGACTTCGCGGACATCTACGATCTGATCGGTGTGCGGGTCCTCGTGGATTCGATCCGTGACTGCTATGCGGTCTTGGGCGTCATGCATGCCCGGTGGAACCCGGTGGCGGGACGGTTCAAGGACTACATCGCGATGCCGAAGTTCAACATGTACCAGTCGCTGCATACCACCGTGTTCGGCCCTGGCGGCAAACCGGTGGAGATCCAGATCAGGACTCATGAGATGCACCGTCGCAGCGAGTACGGCGTGGCCGCGCATTGGCGGTATAAAGCCGGAGGAGCGGAAGACGACACGGGCATGACGGGTGTGAACGACATGTCGTGGCTGCGCCAACTGGTGGATTGGCAGCGCGAGACCGCGGATCCGGGCGATTTCCTTGAGGACCTTCGCTTTGAGATCGGATCGGCCGAAGTGTATGTGTTCACCCCGAAGGGGGACGTGATTGTCCTGCCATCAGGGGCCACACCCGTGGACTTCGCGTACGCCGTCCATACGGAGGTGGGGCACCGGACGGTAGGCGCGCGTGTCAACTCCCGGCTCGTGTCCCTGGAATCGGAGTTGCACACCGGGGACGTGGTCGAGATCTTCACCGCGAAGGGTCCGGATGCCGGGCCGAGCCGCGATTGGTTGGGGTTCGTCAAGAGCCCGCGGGCGCGTACCAAGATTCGCCAGTGGTTCACGAGGTCCCGCCGCGAAGAGGCGGTGGAAGCGGGTAAGGCACGGATCTCGAAGGAGATGAGGAAACAGTCGTTGCCCATTCAACGGCTGATGACTCCCGAATCGGCGGCGGCGTTGGCGCGGGATATGCATTTCCCCGATGTCTCGGCACTCTACGCGGCGGTGGGAGGGGGACACGTCTCGGCGCTGGCGATGGTCAAGCGGCTGGTCGATTCCCTGGGCGGTGAGTCCGGCAATGAGGAGGACATTGTCGAGGTGACCCGCCCCGGGCTGGGATCGGCAATGCGCAAACGCGAGGGTGACCCTGGAATCCTCGTGGACGGTCACGATGGCGTGATGGTCAAGATGGCGCGGTGCTGTATGCCCGTGCCCGGCGATCAGATTGTCGGCTTCGCCACCCGCGGATCAGGTGTGTCGGTTCACCGAACGGACTGCGCCAACGTCCGGACCCTGCGGGCCGAGCCGGGACGGATGGTCGAGGTCGAGTGGAACGGCGAACCGTCCACAGTGTTCATGGTCCAGATTCACGTTGAGGCGATGGACCGCAACCGGCTCTTGTCGGATGTGGCAAAGGTCCTCGCTGAAAACCACGTGAGCATCCTCTCGGCGACCGTCCACACCACGAACGACAGGGTGGCGTTCTCGCGGTTCCAGTTCGAGATGGCCGAACCGCAACACCTCGACGCGGTGCTCGCTTCGGTCCGCAAGGTCGACAGCGTGTTCGACGCCTATCGAATCACCGGCTCGGGAACACGCCACCAGCCGGCGGCGCCCGCCGAACCGCTCGACGACCGTTCGCCGGCGCCGAGCGGGGTCGCGTAGGCGACTGGGTTCACGGCGCCTGAAGTCAGCCGAAGTCGCTGGCGGACTTGCGCACCTGGTCGAGCCACGCCTCGCGGGCAGCGAGAGCTTCCTTGAGTGTCGCGACCTTCTTCGGGTCCTGGGCGGCCTGAGCCTCAAGAAGCTGGGTGCGAAGCTCGGCGATCGTGGCTTCCAACTGAGAGGTCATGGACTGAGTCCGGGCACGCGCCTCGGGATTGGAGCGCTTCCACCGACTGTCCTCCTCGCCTCGGATGGCGTCCTCGACCGCTTTCATGCGGGCCTCGACCGCGGAGATGTCCGAGCGCGGAACGTGCCCGATCTCGTCGAAGCGGTCCTGAAGACGGCGCATCGTGGCCTTGGCCACCTGGAGATCCTTGATGGGCAGCAGCTTCTCAGCTTGCGCGATGACCTCAAGTTTGGCGTCGAGGTTGGCCTTTTGCTCCGAATCGGCCTGGTGGAAGTGGGCGTCGCGGGCGGTGAAGAACACATCGCGGGCGGCTTGGAAACGCGCCCACAAGGCGTCTTCATCCTTGCGGCCCGCCCGGCCGGCCTCGCGCCAGCGATCCATCAGTGCGCGGTATGCCGCCGCGGTGGGGCCCCATTCCTGGGACTTGGACAGCTTCTCGGCCTCGGCAACAATCTGCTCTTTGGCGGCCTTGGCGGAGCCAAAGCGCTTCTCCTGTTCTGTGAAGAAGTGCCGCCGCTTGCGCTCAAGGGTCGCGCGCGCCTTGCTGAACCGCTTCCACAGATCGTCCTCGCTGCCGTGGTCAATCCGCGGGGCATCCTTCTGTTGCGTCTTCCAATCGTCCAGGAGTTGTTTGAGAAGGTCCCAGGCCTGGCGCCACTGGATCTTGTCCGGCTCCTTCTCGGCCAGTTCCTCCGCCTTGATCACCAGGGCGGTTCGTTCAGCCAGGGCACGCTCCTTGGCCGCCTTGCGCTCGGCGTCGATCCGGGAACGCACCTGACCGGACTTGTCCCGGACCCGTCCCAAGTGCTCGCGCAAGGCCCGGAGGTTGCCGACTGCGGCCGGCTCCACGAGCGCCTGCTTGAACGTCGCAAGATTCTGGTCGATCTCACGGATGGTCAAGGAATCGATCCGAGCCTCGAAGAGGGCTAGCTGGGCTTTGAGGTCGAGGTATCGGCGCACGTAGAGAGCCACTGCCTCGGATTCGGGCACCCCGGGGAATTGGCCGACGGCGCGTTCGCGACTGCCTTCGCGGACATACACGGTGCCGTTCTCGTCGACGCGGCCGAATGTCGCGGCAACCCGCGCCTCCTCGTCGCCTGCTGGCGGCGCGACAGGAGCAGGATGTGGCGAGGACGAGGCGGTTGTCGCCGATGGGTCCCTCGGTGGGCGGGGCCGCGGTATGGGCCGCGGCCTGGGCGGCGTGGCAGGGGTGGGTGGAAGAGGCTCAGGGTCAACTTGAGGCTCAGGCTCGGGCGTGACCTGGAGCTCTACGTCCTCAGGGACGAGGACGGGGGTGCCAACCTCACCTTCGTCTTGAGGTTGATCCTCGTCGGTAGTGAGTTCTGGGATCGCTTCGGCCTCGGCCACTGGCGCTGAGATTGGGGTTGCCTCGGGCTCGGGCGTTGGCGGCGCTTCGGGCTCGGACACGGGATCCGGGGTTGCCCCGGGCTCGGGCTCGGGCGCCAGGGTCGCCTCCGGCGCAGGCGCTGGTTCCGGTTCCGGGGTTGCCTCCGGCTTGGGTTCAGACTCCGGCTCGGGTTCAGACTCCGGCTCGGGTTCGGGCCCAGATTCACCGGCTGGCTCTGGCACGGGCTCCGGGGTCGCCACCGGCTCCGGCTCGGGCTCCCGAGCCACCGGGGCAGCCGCCTCGGGCAGCGGGGCGTCGACTTCGGGTGAGGTGGTCGTGGGGGCTTCTTCGCTCACTGGAGTTGGACCCTTTCGATGGTCACGGGCGTGGCCGGGGGTCCATCGTCGCCACCCTCAGCGCCAGCCTCGGCGATCGCGGTGACAACGTCCAAGCCTTCGGACACGTGGCCGAACACGGTGTACCCGCCGGCGGCGTCGGCCGGGATGGTGGAGTCTTCGTAGACGATGAAGAACTGTGAGCCCATGGAATTACCGTCGCCGCCGACGCGCGCCATGGCGAGGGTGCCAGCGGGGTACAGCCCGTCCACTGGCGCGTTTTCCACGGGTCCGAACGAGTAACCGGGACCGCCGTCGCCCTCGAGCCCCAGCGGGTTGCCACATTGGAGCACGAAGATCCCGGCCGTGGTCAAGCGATGACAGCTTGTGGAATCGAAGAAACCATCGTCGGCGAGGGTGACGAAGTTGGCCACCGCTTGGGGCGCGGCCGCGCCGTCCAGCTCGACAGAGATCGACCCCTGATTCGTGTCGATGGTTCCCGCCCAGACGCGATCCTCGGCCAACGCTGGATCCGGCGCGGTGCCACCTGAATCGCCGTCGGTCTCCTGCGCGGCTGCCTCATCGCCGGCGTCCGCGGTGGCGTCCTCGCCACTCCCATCCTCGCTCGCCGCATCCTCGTCGGCGATCAGCGCGGCGCTGTCACTCGGCTCGGGTAGAGCCTCCTCGACCTCGGGCGTAGCCGGAGGCAGATTTACCAGGACCACGATGAGGATGAGGACGAGCGCCACGGTGATGGACCATCCCAACGCCACATTGCGTTGGTGACGCTTCGCGGCCTCCGCTTGACGAACCAGCCACTTCTCATGACGTTTGCGCGCCTGAGCACGCTCACGCTTGGTAGACGACACCACGAGCCTCCTGCCCTCGTGAGGGACACACAAAAGATGGCGCGCGGGGACGCGCCGTACCCCGACAGTCTAGGGCCCTTCGGACGGGCGCCGTGACGAGGGGGCCTCGGGGCGACAAGCGGGCGCGTCGAGGCCTTCGGTAGGCTGCGCGGGTGGGAATCGAAACCGTGGTCTCGCCGTTCCTGGGCGAAAACTGCTACCTGGTGGCGTCCCCCAGCACCGGTGACGCCGTGGTTGTCGATCCGGGTGTCGCCACGGCCGGGGCCGCGGGCCGGCGGATAGTTGAGCAGGGGTGGCGGCCGGTCGCGGTCCTGCTCACCCACGGACATCCCGACCACGTATGGGACGCGGCGGAGGTGTCTGCCACGTGGAGTATCCCGGTGTACGTGCATCGGCGCGACGAGCCCTACCTCGACAATCCGCTGGCCGGCATGGCGCCCTTCGGCCTGCCGACGCCCGGCCTGGTCCTGGGGTCCCGCCCCAGCGCAACGTGGCACCGTCCCGCGGATGTCCGGGTCATCGACACGGCGGACGATGGCGGCGCCCACCTGGCATTCGGTGACCTCGCCTTCCGCGCACTAGCGTGCCCCGGCCATACGCCCG
Source organism: Bifidobacteriaceae bacterium (assembly GCA_031266115.1). Classification (GTDB taxonomy): domain Bacteria; phylum Actinomycetota; class Actinomycetes; order Actinomycetales; family WQXJ01; genus JAIRRT01. The sequence continues at coordinate 27,034 of JAISBQ010000088.1, read as the reverse complement.
GCTCGACCGTGTTCGAGGTGACCGGAGTGGGTCCGGACCCGGCGATCTTGACGGGCGATGTTCTGTTCCGGGACGGTGTCGGGCGAACCGATCTTCCCGGCGGGGACCGGGCAGCGATGCGATCTTCGCTCGTCTCACTGATTCGGTCATTCGACCACTCCCGAGCCATCCTTCCTGGTCACGGCGCTAGTTCGACGCTGGGACGCGAGGTCGTCTCTTCCCCGTATCTCGCCGAAGCCCTGGAGGTGTGATGGCCCGTTCCCGCCGCTTGTCCGGTTTTCCCGAATGGCTCCCCGACGGTCGCATCGTCGAGGCCCACGTCATCGACCATCTGCGCCACGTGTTCGAGTTGCATTCGTTCGCAGGGATCGAGACCCGTGCCGTTGAGCCCCTGGATGCTCTGCTCGCCAAGGGCGAAACGTCCAAGGAGGTGTACGTGATTGGACGCCTGGCCGATCTGGGGGATGCGCCAGGCGGTGACCGCGCCACCAAGCTCGGGCTTCACTTCGATCTGACCGTTCCTCTCGCCCGGTACGTCAGCGACAACGCCGCGGCGCTGACCTTTCCCTTCAAGCGCTATCAGATTCAGAAGGTGTGGCGTGGCGAACGGCCCCAAGAGGGGCGGTTTCGCGAGTTCACACAAGCCGACATCGACGTGATCGGACGCGGCACCCTTCCCTTCCACTACGAGCTAGAGCTGCCGCTCCTCATGGCCGAAGCCCTGAACGGCCTGGACCTCGGGCGCGTGCGGATAGCCGCGAACAACCGCAAAGTGTCCGAAGGGTTCTATCGGGGCCTCGGCATGGATGACATCGACGAGGTGCTGCGGTGGATCGACAAACTGGACAAGATCGGGAGGTCAGCTGTCGCCGAGGGCCTCGTCGCCGCGGGCGTGTCACCGGGCCAAGCGGCGGCCTGTCTGGACCTGGCATCGATCCATGGGGACGATGGCGAGGTGACCGGCCGTGTTGAACGCCTCGCGGACCGTCTCGGCATCGGATCGCCACTGCTCGACGAGGGGTTAGGCGAGTTGGCGGCGCTCGTCGATGGCGCGCGGGAGGCGATGCCCGGTGTCGTGACGGCGGACCTGACCGTTGCGCGCGGTCTGGACTACTACACCGGCTCTGTCTACGAGACCACGCTCAAGGGTCACGAAGGGTTGGGCTCCATCTGCTCCGGTGGCCGGTACGACAACCTCGTGGGCGACGGCTCGGGCAAGTACCCCGGCGTGGGTCTGTCTGTGGGTGTCTCGCGCCTGGTGTCCCGGGTACTCGGGAACGTGGGCGCGACCCGGGTGGTGCCGGCAGCCGTGTGGGTCGCGGTGGTTGCCGAGTCCTCCCGGTCGCAGTCCAACGCTGTCGCCCGGGCGCTGCGAGCACGAGGTATCCCCGCCGATGTGTCACCGAATGCCGCCAAGTTTGGCCGCCAGATCAAGGACGCGGACGGGCGTGGGGTGCCCTTCGTGTGGTTCCCCGCCATTGCCGATGAGGGTGACCAGGTCAAAGACATCCGCTCCGGGGCTCAGGTCATCGCCGACGCCGAGACATGGCAGGTGCCGGACGAGGACCGCTGGCCACGGGTGCGCCGGACGGACCAGCTAGAAAGCGGGTCCGACACCGACGATGGCGCAGCCCGTTAGGATCGTGGCGCGCCCAGCCGGCGGCTGGGGCCCAATCGGAAAGGACGTTCCCGAGTGCTGCGCACTGACTACGCCGGACGGCTTCGGGCCGCCGACATCGACCGAACCGTCACCGTGGCCGGCTGGGTCGCGTCACGGCGTGATCATGGAGGTGTCGCGTTCATCGACCTGCGCGACGCGAGCGGTCTGGCCCAAGTGGTCATCCACGATGAGGGCCTCGCGCATGAGTTGCGCAGCGAATATGTCGTCCAAGTGGTGGGGACGGTTCGGCGCAGGCCGGATGGCAACGAGAACCCGGCCCTAGCCTCAGGCGCGGTGGAAGTGCTGGCGAGCGACGTCATCGTCCTCAATGCGTGCGCACCGCTGCCGTTCCAGATCGACGATCACATCGACGTGGGGGAGGAGACACGGCTGCGATACCGATACCTCGACCTGCGCCGGACGGCGCCGGGTGCGGCACTGCGGTTGCGGTCCGATGTGGGTCGCGCGGCCCGACGCGTGCTGGACGATCACGGGTTCACCGAGATCGAGACGCCCACGTTGACCCACTCGACACCCGAAGGGGCACGGGACTTCCTTGTCCCCGCACGTCTTGCCCCGGGGTGTTGGTACGCCCTGCCACAGTCGCCCCAGTTGTTCAAGCAGCTACTCATGGTCGCGGGAATGGAGCGTTACTACCAGCTAGCGCGGTGCTACCGGGACGAGGATTTCCGGGCTGACCGCCAACCCGAGTTCACCCAACTGGACATCGAGATGTCGTTCGTCGATCAAGACGACGTCATCACCGTGGGTGAGGATGTGCTGGCGGCCGTGTGGCGACTCATCGACGTCGAGATTCCCCGGCCCATCGCGCGGATGACCTATGCCGAGGCGATGCGGCGGTTCGGCACGGACAAGCCGGACTTGCGGTTCGGCGTGGAATTGACCGAGGTGACATCGCTGTTCGCCGGGACCGGGTTCCGCGTGTTCCAAGCCCCATATGTCGGGGCCGTGGTCATGCCGGGTGGGGCGTCCCAACCGCGGCGGACCTTCGACGCGTGGCAGGAATGGGCCAAGCAGCGCGGGGCCCGAGGTCTCGCGTACGTGACGATCGGCAAGGATGGGACGCTGGGTGGCCCGGTCGCGAAGAACCTGTCCGAGGCGGAGCGTCACGCGCTGCCCGGAGCCGTCGGCGCCGGGCCGGGAGACTGTGTGTTCTTCGCGGCGGGCAAGGCCGGTCCCTCGCGCGCGTTGCTCGGTGCGGCGCGCGTGGAGATCGCCGGGAGGCTGGGGCTGATCGATCAGTCGCAGTGGTCGTTCGTGTGGATCGTCGACGCACCCCTGTTCAAGCCCGTGGACGAAGACGAGGACGTGGCCGTCGGGTCGGGCGCCTGGACCGCCGTGCACCACGCCTTCACATCGCCGACCCCTGAGTGGCTGGACCGGTTCGAGGACGATCCGGGGGAAGCGCTGGCGTACGCCTACGACATCGTGTGCAACGGCAACGAGATCGGTGGAGGGTCAATCCGTATCCACCGTCGCGACGTCCAGGAGCGGGTGTTCGCCGTCATGGGCATCGGGGAGGCCGAGGCCAGGGAGAAGTTCGGGTGGCTCTTGGATGCCTTCCAGTACGGCGCACCCCCCCACGGCGGCATCGCGATGGGCTGGGACCGGATCGTTGCCCTGCTGGCCGGCGCACCCTCGATCCGCGAGGTCATCGCGTTCCCCAAGTCCGGGCGCGGCGCCGATCCGTTGACCGGCGCTCCGGCACCCATCACCCCCACGCAACGCCGCGAGGCCGGGGTGGACGCCGAACCCGAGGATCGCGGACGATGACGGTAAGCGGGCGGGTGTCATAGGGTCCCGAAGGTGACGAGCCCCGTGAACCGCGGGCGATGACGACCAGCGGGCCAGATGTCGTCAGTGCGACAGGCGCATCCGGTCGCGTAGGCCCGCCATCCACGTGGGTGACCACCAATTCCAGCGGCCGAGGACCGTCATCGTCGCTGGGACGAGCAGCATCCGGATCAAGGTGGCATCCAGCGCGACGGCGATCGCCAGGCCCACGCCGATCTGCTTGATGATGACCAGTTGTCCCGCCGCAAACCCCGCGAATACCACGATGATGATGAGGGCCGCCGAGGTGATGATTCGGCCCGAGCGTTGTAACCCCTGGCGGACGGCCGCGCCCGAATCCATCCCCGCGTCCCAGCTTTCCTTGATGCGGGAAATGAGGAACATCTCGTAGTCCATGGCGAGGCCGAAGCCAAAAATCATCAGGAGCACCACGATGTAGCTTTCGATCCCCGATTGGGGCGTGAAACCGAGCTGGCCGGCGAGGTGGCCGTCCTGGAATATCCACGTCAACACGCCCATGCAGGCGCCAAGAGAAAGGACGTTGGTGATCAGCGCCTTGATGGGGATGAGCACGGACCCGGTCATGGCGAACAGCAGCAGCAAGGTGGCCAGGGCGACGATCACCGCCGCCCATGGTGCGCCCGCCGCGAGCTGGTCCATGTAGTCCGCGAGCTGGCCGGCCTGGCCCGTGACCAGCACCTCGAAACCGGGGTTCAGCGCCCGGATGTCGGCGACGGCCTGGCGGGCCTCGGCGCCCTGGGGATCGTCGGTGGTGAGCGTGACGCGGACCTCGGTGTAGCCGTCGCGCGGGACCGTGGTCACGGAACTGACAGCGTCCAGGGAGGCGACGTCATCGTCCGCAAAGGCTTGGGTCTGGTCCGCATCACCAAGGCTGACGAGGATGATCGGGGCTGTCGCGGTGGCCGGGTATTCGCTGCGGAGTTGTTCCAGCCATTGGCGTTGGTCCGACTTCGCGGGCAGGAACTCCACGGTGGAGGAGTGGACCGACATGTGCATGGCCGGGCTAGCCAACAGGCCTAACACCGCGAGCACACCGACGATGACGACCCACGGCTTGCCCTGCACGGCGCTCGCGAGGCGGGAGAAGACGCCGGTTTCGGGGGCAATCTCGGCGCGGTGACGAAACGCTCGCCCGATCACGGGGATCCGGGCGAGGATCGACGGTCGGGCCATGCGTTCGCCGAGCAGCGCGAGGCAGGCTGGGACCAGCGTGATGGCGGTCAACAGGGCGATGACCACGATGACGAAGCCGGCCAGCCCGTATGTCCTCAGGATGGACGGTTTGAAGGCCACAAGCCCGGCCACCGAGGCGGCGATGGTCAGCGCGGAGAATGTGACCGTGCGCCCGGCGGTGGCCAGCGTGGCGCTGAGGGCACGTACCGTGAGATGCGCGGTGCGATGGGTGCGATCCCCGGACGAACGCGCTCTCAATTCCTCACGGAACCGGGAAACAATCAGGAGTCCGTAATCGATCGACAAACCGACGCCGATGATGGTGACGACGTTGATCACCGAGGTGTGGACATCGGTGATGTACGTGGTGGCGAACAGTGCACCGAGTGCGCTGGCGATTGCGGCGAGGGCGGCGAACAGCGGCATGAAGGCTGCGGCGAAACCGGCGAACACCACCACCATGACGATGAGCGCGATGGGCAGGGCGACCAGCTCGCCCGTGGTCAGATCCTTCTCCATTTGGCCGATGATCGCGTCGGCGATGAGGGGGGCGCCGCCCACCGATGAGGTGGCATCGGGCACGGCGTCGCGGACGGCGGCGGCGACGGTGTCCAGCTCGGCGACTACGCGGTCCACGGCATCGGACTCGGCATTCGCGTCGAGGTCCTTATCCAGTTCGACCACCATGAGCAACCCGCGGCCGTTCGCGGCGAGCAGCGGGGCGGCGGCCGGGTTGGCGGGTCCGTCCGGGAGGATCACAGGCGTGACGGCCGAGGCCACGCCGGGCGTCGCGGCGAGGGTCTCGGCGCCCTGCGCCATCGGCGGTGTCAGCGAGGCAACCTGCTGGGGGTCGGCCATGTCCACGTTGCCGATGATCAGGGTGAGCGATTGCCCCGTGGTGGAGGCGTCGGCGATGATCGTGTCCGCGCGCGTGGACTCCGAATCAACCGCGACCGGTTCTCCCGAGTTGACCCTGTCGAAGAGCGACTGCCCGGTGACACCCACGGTGGCGAGCGCGATGCTGGCGGCGGCGATGCCGAGCCAGGCGACGATGGTCCACAGCGGGTGGCGGGCGATCCCTCGCGCCAGGCGGTTGAACACGCCTTCTACCCTAATGGGCCCTGGTGTGCCTGGACGGTGACCGGGGTCCCGGGCTCGCGCGTCAGATGACTCCGGGCGGAGAGGGCCCGAGTTCGACGGAATCGGTCCTCTTGGCGATCACGTGACGAATGCGCGCGACCCCGAGTGTTGCGGCGACCGGACGCCGGGCGCGAACGCAACCCGGCCGCCACCTCGCGGGGTATCCATGTCGTGCGCCCTGAGGACGCGAACCTACCTCGATCCAGATGCTGGCCCACGCAGCCTAGTGAATAGGAGCGTTGACCAGGGAAAACGCTCCACGAACCAGGGCCCACGACATGAACGGCCCATGCCACCTCACCCTGGCACCACTTGCCCAAATCCGACGTCCGCAGGGGATATCAGGTCTGTCACCATCGCACCGAGCGCCAACCCCGGTACTCTCGGTGACAGGGATCGAAGTCAAGAATGGGTTTCGGGTCGGAGATCAACGACAAGGCACGGACCAGATTCGCCACGCGCGGGAGCCGATGGGTACTCTGACCCCCTTGACGCCGACTCGTGTCGAGAACTACATTTGCCACCAGTGGGCATGACGACCCAGCGTCAACATCGAAAGGCTTGGCTATGGCAGCACTGCGATCACCGCGATCCATACGGGTCTTACTCTCGGTAACTCTCGCGTTCGTTCTTTCGGCGTCGGTCGGTCTGGCCAGCGCCCAGGCGATCAACCGTATCAACCCGTGCGGCTCGCGTCACGACTAGCTGATCTTCTATTCTGATGCAACCACCTGCTGGGCGAACGGCGGAAACGTTTCGGTCAGGCTCTACAATATAGGCGCATTCAGAAGCGGAAACAATGCCGGGTATTTCAGCTTCAATTCCCGAAACACTCCTGTTATTGCTCACTTTGCGAAGTGGAGTGCGGTCACCTATAGCCGTGACCTTAACACCGTCCTGAATATCACTATCCTATGACTATTGGCGTCTTGGCCGACGGCGCCCTCGTCACCAAGCCTGGCAATTCCTCTGTGCGCGTGTGGGCGCTCCGAAGGCGGCAGTGTCGGAGCGTCGGCTCTGACAGGCGACCATTGGGACCCAGATTACTGTCTCGCGGAAGGATCAAACCATGAAACAACGGCTAACCCGCTCAGCGCTCAGACTCTTCGTCGGGGCGTTGCTCGCCTCTTTCTTGTCTATTGCTTTAGGCGCGAACGGCGCCTACGCGATCAATCGCATCAACCCATGCGGCTCGCGCAACGACTGGCTCACTCTCTATTCCGATGCAACCACCTGCTGGGCGAACAGCGGAAACGTCTTGGTCGAGCTCTACAATGTTGGTGCATTTCGAGCTGGCAACAACGCTGGTTCTTTCGCGTACTACTGGAATTCATCCAGATATACGAGGTATTTCGGAAAATGGGCGAGCGATCCATTTCCCCAGTCTCTCGCAAGGATAGTGCAGATCCATGTGGATTAGCACTGTTCCGGCTCTGCGTTGATAGATAGGATTGTTGTGAACTAGGATGGATGGCACGGTATTGCGAATAGCAGTGGCTCGACGCGGAGGAGTTGGTGAAGTGCGTGAGACGGTCGGTGGGGTGCGCGGGCGCTTATCGGGGGCGCCCGGGCGCTTGCTAACGCGCGCTGTGCTGTTGCCCGCTGCGCTTGGCCTCGGCTTGCTGGTGGGAGCGTGCAGCGAAGGCGATAGTTCCAGGTGGTCTGGTACGACGCCGACGGGCTCGGCGCCCGTGGGGTCGCAGCCGGTTCTCACGGCTCCTCCGAGTGTTGTGACAGATCCAGCGCAGGTTGTTCGCCCAATGGACGCCTATTTGCCGACAGCCTCGCAGATAGTGGCGATCGAAGTCGCGCGTGTAGCGGCCGTGACTGAGTGTCTCGCAAGAGCTGGCGTCGCAGCGTCTTACGGATACGATGACTCGTCTGACGTTGTCTCGTTCATCGAGGGGCGGGTGCGCGATCGGGTTGTTCGGTCTTCTCTTTGGGGCTTTTTCGACCCTGTGAATGCACCTATCTACGGGTACGCCCGACCTCCTGTGACTCCCGATGGCTTGAATATGCGTGCGGGTACCGATAGTGATCAGAGTGTGGTGAGTTCCTGCGAAGGCGAAGTACTCGAATCACTTCCCGGGGGTGATACGCCTATGATTCTTCTGGAAGCAAGTGGACTCCCTGACGGGGGACCGGTACTGGCCGCGGGTGATTCTCGATACGAAGAGGCCGTGAGCGATTGGTCGGAGTGTATGAATGGCCAGGGACTCGACTATGCGAGTCCGATTGATGCCATCTCGAGCAGTTATGGTGGCGAGGCCTCGAGTGCTACGGCGGTCGTCGACGTGGAGTGTAAGATTGAAACGAACCTGATAGGAAGAGCAGCGGGGATACAAGCAGCCTATGACCAGGAATATATCGATGCGAACCGCGGTGCCCTGGACGAGCTGGTTGGAGAGATCGAGAGCTACCTGAGAGGGATGCCGGCTTCACCGGCCCAGACGGGTTGAGAGCGATGGGGATAGTGAAGCGGGACCGCGTGTTGTTGACGGTAGCTTTGAGCGCGTTGGCTGTGTCTCTTGGCGGGCATATTGCTGGGCTGGCGATTCGATCGCCTGCCCAGCAACTCGCGTCATCACGGCCCCCGACGCAGGCCCCGTTGACCGAACCGGTCGCGATTCGGGACCTGACCTCGTCCCTTGTGGTGCGGGGAACGGTGGTGGAGTCGGATACTGTCGTCGTGAAGGTCCAGTCGGAGAGGCTTCGCGGGATTGTGACGAGATTGCCTGTTGAGGCTGGGGAGAGTGTGGCGTCTGGGGGAGTAGTTGCGGGAGTGGCGGGTCGGCCGTTGTTCGTCCTTCCTGGTACGGTCCCGGCATATCGCGATATAGTTCCCGGTGACGAAGGTGTTGATGTCCGGCAGGTGCAGAAGGCACTGGTGGACCTAGGTCACCTTGATGGCGAAGGGGAGACTGGGTCGTTTGATGTGTCGACGCAGAGGTCTGTGAGGGAGTTTTATCGGTCGGCGGGTTACAAGGCGTGGACTACCGAGGATCTGCTCGCGGAGACTGGTTCGTTCATTGAGGCTGCAGAAGCGACAGTGACCAGTGCCGAGCGTAAGCTTGTGAGTGATCGTGCGACGCTTTCGGCGATGATTGAGGCAAGGGTGGAATCAAAATTGGAAGGAGAGGCCACGGCTGGCGCACCAGAGAGCGATTCGACACCTGGAAGCGGAGCGACGGCGTCGGCAGCTGATATCGCGCAAATGCGCCAGCAAGTCAGATACAGCAAGGCTGACCTTGCCGAAGCGGAGGCAGCCTTGGCGGCGGTACAGAGTGCTGCAGGGGTATGTCTTCCCCTCGCGGAGATTGTCTTCGTGGCGAAGCTACCCGCGATCGTTCGGGAAGTGACTTCTGCCGTCGGGGATGACATTGTCGCCGCAGGGGGTCAGGTCGCGACGCTCATCACGGGAGTCCCAAGGATTCAGGCCGTGGTCCCACAAGGGTCGCAGGGAGGGCTGCGAGCCGGGCTAAGAGTTCGCGTTGACGATGATGTGAACGCTCGTGAAGCAGGTGGGACGGTGGGCGAGGTGGGTGTCTTCAGGCCTGCTGGCTCGTCCTTGGGAGAGTCTGCGGAGGACGTAGTGCAGCAGCTGTCGGGTTATCCGTTGGTGGTGGACACGGACGCCCCACTTGATGTGAGTTGGTCGGGATTGGATGTTCGGGTCACAGTCACCCTTGGGTCTACTGACGGCCCGGTCCTCGTTGTCCCTCTAATAGCGGTCCATGATGGCGCGGACGGTGTGCAGTCCGTGACTGTGTCCGCTGATGAAGGCTCTATGAGAGAGGTCGCGGTCCACGTGGGGATGGTGGTAGATGGAACGGCGGAGGTTGCGCCTGAGGTGCCCGGAACGTTGGACGTGGGCGACAAGGTGATGGTTGGGTGAGCGGCCGACAACGGGGTTGCGAGGAGACTGGGTCGCTGATCGCTGGCGCGCCCGAACCGCTGGTTGAGGCTGTCGCAGTGTCTCGGGTCTACATGGGGCCTCCCGAGGTGAGGGCGCTCTGGGAGGTGAACGCTGCCATCGGGGAGGGGGACTATGTGGCGATCATGGGGCCGTCTGGCTCCGGGAAGTCAACGTTTGTCAACATCCTTGGCCTGCTGGACACGCCCACGAGCGGCGCTGTGCGGATCCGGGGCCGCGATACTAGCGGACTGCGTGAGCGCGAGCGGAGCGCACCACGTGCGTACACCTTCGGTTTTGTGTTTCAGGACTATCACATAATGCCGGACCGCACCGCTGAAGAGAACGTCGCTCTCGGATTGGCGTACCTTGGCGTGCCGAGACGCCTGCGTGCGGATCGTGCGGCGGTTGCGTTGGAGCGGGTTGGATTGGTGGGGCGCAAGGATGCGCTGGCGGGAACACTGTCTGGAGGCGAGAGGCAGCGGGTGGCGGTTGCGCGCGCCATCGTCCACGAACCTGCGCTGCTGCTGGCCGATGAACCCACCGGGAATCTCGATTTGGGATCCACTGAACAGATTCTCGACATCCTGGATGTCTTGAATTCCCAGGGATCGGCTGTGGTCATGGTCACGCACGATCCTGCGGCAGCGGGGCGTGCGCGGCGAGTAACCACGACAACGGATGGATGTGTAGATAGACACCTATATTCACCGCTTGCGACACCCGGCCTGAAGCGACTATGAGCGCTGCGAGCCGGGCGGTGTGGGGTGCTGTCCTTTCCGAGGCTGTGGCAGCACTGGGCGGGCGACCCTCACGGATGATCGGGACGATGTCGGGCACCGCGTTGGGAATCGCGGCATTCGTCGCGGTCTTGGGTTTGACCGCGACGGCGTCCGGGCAAATCTCGGAGGACTTCTCCGTTCTGAAGGCAACCGAGGTGTATGTCAACGACGCTGGGCAGGCGGATCCGGACGGCTCGGTGTACTCGTTCCCCCAGGATGCTGAGGGCAGGGTGAGCAGTCTTGCCGGGGTGCGGGCATGCGGCGTGGCCTGGCCGATCCCCGGGACACTCGCCGAGGCGGTCACTGCGATCGACGCTTTCACAGGCCCGCAAATGATCCCTGTTACTGCGGTGTCACCCGGATATCTCGCCGCCCTACACCCGACCTTTGCCTCGGGCAGGGGATTGGCACGGTTCGAAGCCGAATCCGGGATTCATGCCGCGGTGTTGGGATCGGCCGCGGCCCAGCGCTTGGGCCTGGACGTTGACGACGCCGGGGCGACGGTGTACCTCGCGGGCTCGGCTTATGTCGTGGTCGGCATTCTCGCTGACGTGGAACGGCGTGGCGAGGTGTTGGCCGGGGCCGCGATTCCCGAGGCCGTTGCTGCCGAGTCGTTCGGACGGCCGTCGGCGGATGCTCCGGCCTCAATGGTGGTTGACGTCGATCCTGGAGCCGCTCACCAGGTGAGCAGGTTGCTTTCCCTGGCGTTGCGACCCGATGCCCCGGAGTCGATAGCCGTGCTTCCTCCCGCCGACCCTCCCCGCGTGGAAACCACTGTTGCGACGTCGATGACTGCGCTCTTCTTGGCGTTGACGGCAATCACCGTGCTCATCGGGGCGGCGGCGATCGCGAACGCGACGCTCTTGTCGGTGGTCGAGCGCATGGGGGAGCTTGGTCTGCGTCGCGCCATGGGTGCTCGGCCTCGGCACATCGTCGCCCAGGTCATAGCCGAGACTGTGTCGGTGGGCGCGCTAGCGGGTCTGGTCGGCGCGAGCATCGGCACTCTGTCGGTGGTTGTGGCCTCTTGGGCCCTGGAGTGGACACCGGTCATGGACCCGAGAATTACCGCATTGGCCCCGATACTCGGCGCAGGAGTGGGTTTGTTCGCGGGCCTGGCTCCCGCGCTCCGAGCCGGTCGGGTTGACCCCATGATGGCACTGCGTCGGTGAGAGCCTCGCGTCACCAGTGCGAGGGTGTCTCACGGAAGCTCGTCATGGCACGGGCTCGCGCATGCACACGCCGATCTACGCTTGGCGGGTGGATCTCTTCGATGCGGTGGGCCGCGACGGTGTCGGGTTGCCGGATGTCGACCCCCGGTCGCCGCTTGCCGTACGGATGCGGCCGCGCAGTCTGGATGAGGTGGCTGGGCAGCGGCACCTACTCACCCCTGGGGCGCCCCTGCGGCGGCTGGTGGCGGGCGGGGAGGGGCGGGCGGCGCCATCGTCGGTGATCCTGTGGGGGCCTCCGGGAACCGGGAAGACCACCCTCGCCTACCTCGTGGCGCGGGGGTCGGGGCGAGCGTTCACAGAGCTCAGCGCGGTCAACGCCGGTGTCAAGGACATCCGAGACGTGGTCACCGTCGCCAAGCGAGCCTTGGCGGCCGGCGGGCGGGAGACCGTCTTGTTCATCGACGAAGTTCACAGGTTCTCCAAGTCCCAGCAAGACGCGCTGCTGCCCGCCGTCGAGAACCGCTGGGTGACGCTGATCGCCGCGACCACCGAGAACCCGTCGTTTTCGGTGATCTCGCCGCTGCTGTCCCGGTCCCTCCTACTGACACTTCAACCGTTGGACGATGCCGATCAGGGGCTGTTGATCGATCGTGCCGTGAGCGACGAGCGCGGCCTCGCGGGGATGGTCGCCCTGGACGGTGAGGCCCGCGACCAACTCATTCGGCTGGCCGGCGGCGACGCCAGGCGAGCGTTGACCATCCTGGAGGCGGCGGCGGGTGCCGCCTCCGATGCCGCCGGGGACCGGGGCGCCGGGGACCGGGACTCCGGGAGCGAGTCGGCCGGCGAGCCGCCGGTGATCGATGTGGCGACGGTCCGCCGGGCTGTCGATATCGCCGCCGTGCGGTACGACAAGGACGGCGACCAGCATTACGACGTGATCTCGGCGTTCATCAAGTCGGTGCGGGGCTCGGACGTGGACGCGTCGCTGGCGTACCTGGCCCGGATGATCGAGGCGGGCGAGGACGCACGGTTCATCGCCCGCCGGATCGTGGTCCTGGCGGCGGAGGACATCGGCATGGCCGATCCTCAGGCCCTGCCCATCGCGGTGGCCGCCGCCCAGGCCATCGGACTCATCGGCATGCCGGAGGGACGGATTCCATTGGCCGAAGCCGTCGTATATCTGGCGACGGCGCCCAAGTCGAACGCCGCCTACCTAGGGATCGACGCCGCGCTGGCCGACATTCGCGCCGGCCGGATTGGGCTCGTGCCACCGCACCTGCGCGACGCCCACTATGCCGGTGCGCAGCGCATCGGACACGGCGAAGGATACGTCTATGCGCATGACGAACCTCACGGAATCGCTGCTCAACGCTACGCGCCACCAGAGTTGACCGGCCGGCGGTACTACACACCTACGGGCCGGGGCTTTGAACGCCAGGTCGCCGAGCGGCTGGAGCGGATTCGCGCCATTCTGGATGACGCTCCTGACAAAGACGGTTCCTGATAGGTTCGTTGGTGCGTCTGGCAGTGTGATGGTGGTGGGCCGACGTTGCGGTTGGCCCCCGGCGGCGGGCTGTGCGGCGCACCCTAGTTTGTGCTGGCTGCCCCTTCCCCAGGCCTTGCCTGGGCCCTTGAGAACCGGAGAACACCCCGATGTTCCACCGACGTGTTGTTTCCCATGCCCACCGCGCTCTCGCCTCAACATTGGCGGGTGCGCTCGCCCTCACCGTGGGGGTGACCAGCCTCGACGGTCTCGCGTGGGCCGCGCCCACGTCGCCGGCCCTGGCGAAGGGTGGGGCCAGCCTTTCCGCGAGCGTGGAGATGCTCCGCAGCCTCGGGCTCGTCGACGAGGCGGGGCGCGCCATCGTCCATGAGGCCGTGGTGGATGGTCGCGCGTACGCGGCGGGCGCCCTGGAGACGCTCGTGTTCGATGGCGCCACGGACCTGACGCGGACCGCGACCGTGGATGGCGCCGCAGTGGCGCTCCGCGACATCAAGACGATGTTCGAGATCGAGTCCGAGGTGGCCCGGCTGAACGAGACCTACTTCACCGACAAGCCACTCACGGACGCCCACCGGTCCTCGGTGTCCTCGCTGTTGTCCCAGATCGAGTCCAGCGGTCTCCAGATCGCGGCGGCGGCCGAACCGCGGGACGAGGGCTACGCCCAGCAGGACCTGACCGTGGCCATCACGGGCGACCTGGACCTTGCGCCTGGCGGGTCCAAGACCATCACGCTGACCCTGTCCGCCGTCCCCGCGCAGGATGTGAGCGTCATGGTGCGCCCCATCGACGGATCGGCCCGATACCGGACCCACTACACGGGCAGGCTGGGTACTACGACCGCGATCGAGCGTTCGGGTGAGGCCTTCCCCATCGAGTTCCTCTCCGGTACCACCAACCTCACCGAAACCCTGACATTCACCGCCGCCGAACCCGCCTTGGCACCCACAGACCCGATCACCGAGGTCTGGGATGGCAAGAAGTCGTTCCTGGTCGAGTTCTCCAGGCTGCGCGGGGCACTGTTCACCGACGGGAAGACGTACGCCTCCGTCCACGGCACGGTCTCACGCAGCGACCCTGAGTACGCCCAGCAACAATTCGAGGAGATCGTGCCGGCCCAGGCCGTTCTTGCCCGAGGGCTCATCGCCGAGCCCGGCGGGGCCACGAGCTATTCGAGCCCCAAGACGTTGCAGATGACGATGACGGACGGACGGGCCTCCATCGACGCCAGCAACGAAGTCTTCTACTACTCGGGTGCCACGTCACAGGGCGCGATGCGATACCAGATCAACTTCGGTCCGCTGTCCGCGGACGTCCGGCGAAAATTCTCCCGCAACGAGGTGTCTCGGCTGCTACTGGACTTCGACGATTGGCACCTCATCTCCGGAGCATCCACGATTGATGCGACGTTTGGGCTCGCGAACGGTCCGGGGTTCTCGACCTACTGCCAGTCGCTCGACGCCTCCATGCCAACGTCCGCCCGCGGGCCCAGGTCTGTCGACGTGGGAAGAAACGAGCCACTGGACTTCCCCTCGGCCTTCGTCCGCGCCGCGGCCGGCCAGAACTCATCCTGCCCCAACCCGTCCCTGTTCCTAGATGTCGGGCTGGAGACCGCGGTCGCCCAGACCCCAGACCGAAGCCATACCGGATGGAACATCAATTTCTCCCAGCTGCAAGTCTCAGTGGTGGAATCCCTACCATCCTTGGTCTCCGTCCGGGCCGTCGCTGGGACGTATCCGACCGGTAGCCTGATGCCCCTCACGGCCGTCTATTCCGAGCCCGTCAAGGATCCGCGTCTCATACTCCCCACGATCGACGAGAGATCCATTGAATTGCCCACTCAAGACGCGGGGACATCCGAAGAGCACACGTTCTTCCTTGAGGTGGCCGACCCTCAGATGGTGGAGTTCACGGGGCTCTGGACGGGCGCCAAGAGTACTGGCCAGGACCGCAACGGCGTGAATGTGTCAACAACAGACCGCGAACCGGTCGACGTGTCGGGGAGGGGCGCGATCGCGTTCCCGGGCGATCCGGTCTCCGAGATCGTCCAGACTAGCGTCAGCCACACCCAGTTCCCCGCGACGGCCACGAACGGGGGCGTCACCGTTGCTCTCGCGCCATCGGGGCCGCTGCGCGCGGAGGCGGCGGCGAACCAGGGCCGGGTGCGGTCCGTCATGGCGTCGGTGGGTGGGGTGGACCATCTGTTCGCTCTGTCCATGAACTCCCAGGGCACGGCGCTGACGGCCAGTTTCCCGGTGACGTCGTCCCCGACGTTTGCCCGCAAGAGGGTGGAGCTGTTCATCAACGACGGCACCGAGGCGGCGCCGGAATGGCGCGCCTTGGTCGGCACGCCCTATTACGCGGATTTCGACGTCGAGGCGGTCATCCTGCTGGAGGCGGATGACCTTCAGATTCAGTATCCGAACGCGTGGGGCGCGCCTCCGTACGCGATCCGCGCGGACGATCCCATCCAGCAGCTCACCTTTACTCACGACAAGCCGGCGGCCACCTACCTCGCCCCCGATCAGTTCGAATGGTCGCTCCTGGGCACGGACAGCGATTTCGGGACGATCGCGTCGATCGATCCGGCCACGGGGGAGATCATCCCGACTGGCGCCGCCCCAGGAACCGTGGTCCCGGTATTGACCGCGAAGAACGGGCCGTACGCGGACGTGACCGTCACCGGCGCGGAGATTCAGCTCATCACCGATGGCGTGCCCTATCTGCGGCTTCCCGGAACGTCCGGGGCGATGTCGATCAAACGCGGCGAGGACCCGACCCTGCGCTGGGTCTCTAACGTCGCCTACCTGAATTCCACGGCGATCCCGCCCAAAGCGACCGACTATCTCGTGGACGTGTTTGCCGGGGATGTGAGCCAGGTGGACATGGTTTCGCGCCTCGGGGAGACGGGAAGCCTCGGACCGATCGCCTCGGCCACCGTGCCGGGGGAGGCGAGTTGGACGGTACCACCCGGCTTGGTGACCGAGGTCTCCCCGTTCGGTGGTCCCACGTACAGCTTCCTGGTGCGAGTGGTCAATCCGTACACCCCGTCCCAGACGCTCACCGCTGCGGGGGGCATCGTGGTGATGCCGCCACCGGTGACCGTGGAGTTGTCCTCCAACGCGGACGGTGACGCGGTGCTCGACTCCCACGGCAACGTCCGCTTCTCCTGGACGATGACGGAATTCGACATGGTCTATTCCGGCGGCTTCGACTTCGCTATCGCCCGTGATGGGGTGGTCCTGCCCGGCAGCCAGATCGTGTTCACACCCGGCAGCGCTGGTGCCCCAGGCACGTTCACGTTCGCTGAGGACGGGCGCCTGGCCGACGGTGTCGGTCCCACGGGCGGGTCCTACACTCTGGCGATCGATCCCCTGCCGGCCTCTCAGTTGAAGTCGATCTACACGGTGAGTCTGAAGTCTCGCAACGCGGCCAGCGCCCCGTGGGTCTACGCGTCGAGCGTGCTGACATCGTTCAACCAGTCGGCTCTGCAAATCCTTGTGGATGGCGCGGCACCCCAGGGTCGGACCACGGTATCGAACGCCGGCTTCGCCGCCACCGCGACCTCCGCCGAACTGCTCCGGGCATATCGCGAAGACCGGCTGTCGCTGCGTTCGGTGGTGTCCGTCAACTACTCCTCCGACGCGTGGCGCGCCGTCGCGGACCGCCTGGCGTGGGAATCGTCCGACACCTCGGTGGCCTCCCTCCACGTGCGCCAAGGACCCCTGCTCAAGAACGTCGAGGCCAACCCGGGGATGACCCTGCCACCGGCCACGGATCTGCCGCTGGCCGGGCATCGCGACGGCGAGACCACGATCACGGCCACGCACGCCGCCACCGGAAGCCAGGTGAGCCTGGACGTGAGCGTGGAGACCTTGACCAACAAGCTGTATCTGTTCCAGTTCTCCCCGCAGGTGGCGACCGATGTCGAGTTCACCGACACCAGGGGAACGGTCCATCGGCTGCGGACTGACGCGGCCGGCTCGTTGGCCGCCTATGTCGCCGACGGCATCGCCAGCGACGTGAAGGCCCGGTCGGTGTCCGATGGCGAAACGTACCTTGGGACCCTGCGCGCCCAGGCGCTGGTGTCGGGTGAGCGGGACTGGACGCGGATGGAGCAGTATCCGGTCAACCGGCTCTCGCTGCTACCCGCCGCCACGGTCAAGCTGGTCCTCACGGGCCCCGATGGTCCCTATGTGGGTGAGGTCCTCATCAATGGCGGGATCTACAAGAACGGCAGTTACGCTGCCGGCTCCCAACTCGCCCCGCGGGGTCAGCCTCAGGCGATGCGCTCCGATGGGCGGGGGACCGTCACCGTCGAGTGGGACGTTTCCGCGCTGGCGGACGACGGTGTGGGACTTGAGGCCGGCACGGTGCTGTCCTATGCCTTCGAAATCCGGGTGCCGGGCAACCGGTACCGCCCCGAGACCGTCACCGTCGACGAGGCCGTGGGGCAGGCCGCCAGGGTTCCCGAAACTACCGCGGCCGTCCAACTCGCCGAGGCGAGGGCGGGGACCTTCGGCGTGCTGGCGAGGCAGTGGGTGCTCGGTGAGGGTGGCACGGTGCTCTCGACCACGGGCGCTCGCAGCATCGGCGTCTCGGATCGCCAGCGCGAAGTGACTCTCCGCTCCACGATGTACACCGCGGGCCTGCCCGCCCCCGGTGCGTCGCTGCGCGGGTGGGTGGTGGATGAGACCGGCACGCGGCCAACCAGCCAGACCTCCCGTGCCATCCAGCACCCGTTCTCGACCTTTGTGGTGGTTGAGACCGACCTGGTGATCAACGAATCGACGCTGTGGATGCCGACCGGCGAACGGCGCTCATTGACCGTGAAGCTCGGCCACCCCGACGGGCGGACGATGGCGTCTTTCACCTCCGAGGTCTCGGTCGCCAATTCCGTGGGGCTTGTGCTCGATCCGACGGACGCCGTGGCCGAGGTCACCGACTCCATGGTCGCCGGCTCCGTTGCCAAGCCGCAGCCCTCCGGTGTCAACAAGATCGTTCAGTACGGATTGGATTTCTTGTCGAACATCGAGATCGGCAACGAGAATCTCAACGTCCTGATCAGTCCCACAGACGATCCGTTCCAATTCAATACGTTGGTCACCACGTCCTTGGGCAGCGAGATTGAGCACGCGAATCTCGAACCTGGCTGGCAGGTGGGTCCGCACTCGATCTTCTACGACCCCGAAGAATCCGTCGACCTTTCCTTCCTGCCGAGCCAAAAGGATCAGATCGATATGGCCCGCGGCAATTATGATCCCGATGGCGACTTGGATGAGGCGATCCGGGATGGTGGCACGAGCGGTCTCGACTATTCCTTCGGAATGTCCGGATATTTCGAAGGGCTGATCGTTTACGATGTGTCCAGGGCGGCATGGCGATTCGAAGTCGTGGGAGGCGGGTTCGAGGCCGGCGGATCGATGAGCTACAACTGGACCAACAACTTCACAGTCGGGCCGGTTCCGCTCACCGTCAGCTTGGAGATCGGCGGGTCGCTGGCTGTCAATTGGGGGGCGCACCGGCTTGTCGAACAGGCGACCGTGGACGGGGTGACGTGGGCATGGGCGGATCCCTCCCGTTCCTCGGTGACCGACCACATCGTGGGTCTTCGGGTGGCGGCGTATATCGATGCCTTCGCCGGTCTCGGGTTCGACTTGGGTGTTGTGGGCGCAAAGATCGGGATCTTTGGCCGGATCGGCATCGAGTACAACAATTCCTGGCTGATGCGCCCGTCCTTGGCATCTTCCGCGGACCGGACGCGGTACGGAAACTCTTTGCGATTGAACGGTGAGCTTGGGATCAAGGCCGAGGTCAAGTTCCTGATCTTCAGCGCCTCGGCAACACTCCTTTCAGTGGAATTCGCCTCGGACCTGTGGCGGTGGAACCATTGGGACCTTATCAGCGAATACTGGTTAGCGACAACGGGGCGTAACGTCGACGGCAGCGTCGCCGAGGCCCAGGCGGCGGCGCAGGCCTATGCGAGCCAATTCGCTCTCGCGTCATCCATGGGGCGTAGTGTCTGGGAGGTTGAGAATCGCGACTACCTCGACCTGGCACCCCGCACGTGGCCCACGCAGGCCAGTCTTGCGCGCGCGTCACGCGTAGTGCAGATGGTCTCCGCAGTGGCTGCTGAGACCCCCACCGCCGTTCAGACGAACGCCAACCCCTATTCCGCGCCCGTGGCGGCGGACGATGGCGGCGGGTTTGTCTACCTGTCGGACCTCGGCTCCACCGATGCGACCCGCACGCGCGCCGCCTGGGCCGAATCGACCGCGACCGGCTATGTCGATCACGGCATGATCGCGGCCGGGGGGTACGGCGACGCCCAGCTTGCCTTCGACGGCGACTTGGGAACGGGCATGGCCGCATGGGTGCGTGTCGCCACCGGTGGTGCGGCGGACTACGCCGGCGAGACGGCCCCGAGCGATGTGGCCGCGATGGCCCAAAGCACGGAGGTCTTCGCTTCGGTGCGTCAGGACGGCCAGTGGCGGACCCAGCAGTTGACCGCCAATTCGGCCCCCGATGTCGGGCCCGCGGTGGCCACGACTGGGAGTCGCGCCATCGTGGCGTGGCGGACCGGTCTCGCCCAGGGATCCGATGCAGCCACGGTCGGGTCGTACGGAACCATCGCCTACCGGACGTGGGACGCCGCCCGCGGCTGGTCACCAGCCACGGAGGTTCTCTATTCCGGGTCGGATGGACCCGTGGTGGGACTCGACGCGGAAATCGGCGCGGATGGCACCGCGGCGGTCGCCTACACCACGACATCGCCGGATGGGAGCACACAGGTGCGGTACGCCATCGTCGATACCGATCCGGCGGCGGCACTGACCGCAGATCAGGCCGGTCAGGGTCTCAACCGCGTGGTGCAAGCGATCCAGGTCACCAGCGACGATCAGCCGGACACCAATCCGCGCCTCGCGACGGCGACATCAGGTGGCGAGGACCTGTTTGTTCTCGGGTGGCATCACGAAGATCGCGATCTCGACACGAGTGAGGTCACCTCGGACATTCGCTTGACGGCATTCGATTCGACGGGTGCGCTGCGTCCGGACCTGCCCGAATCACTTGCCGCGACCGCGGATGGCCAGGCGCCGGCGATGGACTTCCACCTGGTCGAAGGAACCGGTGGGCGTGTCGAGGACCTGGCGATCGTGTGGCCCAGCGCCGAGGTCCCCGACGATCCGGCCGGGACTGGACCGCTCGCCGCCACCGGTTCGCTGGTGGGAGTCCGGTTGGGCCGGGAGGGCGGCCAGGTGATGGCGTCGGCCCCGACGGTCCTCGCGACAGCTGCCGACGGGGTCAGCGTCGACGCCCACACCGCGTGGGGAGCAGACGCCGGGAGCCTCGGGTTCCTGTTTGTGGGCTCCAAGGCGACCGGTCAGGTCGAGACCGTGCCCGGGACCGATGGGGAGCCCTCGGCGTCCTTCCCCGTCACCGTGGCCGGCATCTACGCGGCCACGGGCACGTTCACAAGCGAGTTCGAGGTCGATTCGGTGCTGCCCAGTTACCAAGATCTAGCGGTGAACGCCGACCTGCCGGTAGGGCTGACCGTCCACAACACTGGCGCCAGCACCATCACGACCTTGCGGGTCGAGTTCATCGATCCCGGAGCGTCGCAGGGTGTGGTGGCGCGGACGCTCGACGATTTCGGGCTCGCCCCCGGCGCGTCCACAGCGGTCAACGTCTTCTATCCCGTGGGCGAGACCATCGTCAGCCCCGGCTACCGGGTGGTGGCCGATTTCGCGGACGGCACCAGCCACGCCGTTGACGGCGACCTGTACCTGACGTTCAACGACGTGGGGATTGGCGATATCGCCGTGATCAAGGAGGCGGACGGCGAGCGCGATATCGCAGTGCCGCTGTACAACGCCTCGGCCTACCCGTTGGCGGGTAGCGGGCGCACCGTCAAGGTGGGTTTCTTTGCCGACGCCGGCGTGGATTCCCCTGCCCTGCCCACGATCTCGGTGTCGGATGACGCAACCTTGGCCGCCATCGACGCTGGGGCGTATGTCACCACGCTCGCCGAGCCTCTCGATGTCGCCGAATGGCTGGATGCCCACGGTGGCGGGGCCGAGATTCCTGAGGACGGCATTGAGCTGTACGTCAAGGCGTGGATCGAGGAGGACGGCAAGGCGATCCGCGAGACCGGAGATGCCAACAACCTCACGCGGGTCACATTCGCGTCGCTCGCGGCGTCCGGCACGGACAGCGGGGTCGCTGTGGACACCCAGATGGCGGCTGACGGTTCCCAGACGGTGGCCCAGGTGGAGGTCCGTAACCTGTCACTCGCCCCACGGACTGGCGGGAGCCTGATGGTGAGCCTGGTGGACGATGCCGGACAGGTGGTCGAATCCCGATGGTTGTCCGGCTCGGTGGGAACCCTGGACCTTGGCCCCGAGCAGACGGTCGAGGGTGAGGTTCGGTTCTCCGGGCAGGGCTCGGAGATCGAGACGCAGTACATCGCCGATGTGGCCGAGGTGCCCTATGGTCTCGCCTCGCTTGCGATGACCGGGATCGCCCCGGAGATCCTGGCCGGCGGGCAGACGCAGTACAGCTACGCGACCGTGAACTTGGCGACCACCAGCGTGACGGCGCGCGCGAACAACCCGGCCGCCATCGTCGAGATTCTCGGGGATGGAGCGGTGTTGGGGAGCGGCGAGGGGTCGGCTACCGCTGTGGTGCCGATCGGCCGGGCCTCCGCCGATGGCGCGAGCCGTCAAACCCGGATTCAGGTGCGGGTGACGGCGGCGGGGGATCCACGCGGGGTGGCCACGTACGCGGTCGCCGTTGATAACCGGCGTGACGATGGACTTGTTGACCTGCGTCTGCGGTCCGATCCGGAGCCCGATGGCGAATGGATAGGTGGGAGCGGTTCCGGCGGCGATCCCGTGGCCGTGATGGCGTGGGTGGCCGGTCCGCGGGGGGACTGGTCGGCGCGCGATCTGTTCTACCGGCTGGACGATGGACCGCCGGTCCGGGTCGACGGGTTCGACGGATGGCCCGTGACCATCGTGTCGGTGGGCGATGGTCGGCATCAGGTGCGGGCGTGGGTATCCGATGAGGCGGAGCAGACCCTGGGTGAGCAGACGCTCGACCTGCGGATCGACCGCGAGGGGCCGACAGCGCTCGAGAGCCCCACGGTGCGCAGTGCGGACGGGACGGCATTGAGGGAGGTTGGCAGCGTCATCGTCGCCGATGGACGGCAACTCGAGGTGAGCGGCCGGTTCGCGGACCCGCTGAGTGGGTTGGCGTTCGTGAACCTCGTGGCCGAAGGATGGGTGCGCCAGCCGTTGACGCTCGTCGATGGTGCTAGCGGGCTGTATCGGGGCCTCGTGCCGGCCGATGTCCGTGGGCCGCTTGAGGTGGAAGTGGGTGATCGCGCGGGGAACGTGACGCGGTTCCACGTGGGCTGGATAGCGCAGCCGGCGCGGGGGATCGTGTTGACACCCGGCGAGGACCACGACTTTGGGCGGGCCGAGGCTGGCTACCGGCAGATAGGCGGGGGGACCGTGACCCTGATCAACACGGGGCACCTGGCGACGGGGCCGCTGACGGTCCAGATGACGGGGGCCAATCCCGCCAGCTTCGCCGCGACACCGGTGTCGATCGCCGACGTGCCGGCCGGCGGGAGGGTCACGCTCCAGGTGGCGCCGGTGCCGGGTCTGGCCGGTCCGAGTGTGCACACGGCGACCATGGAGGTGCGGGGCGAGGGGGTTTCGGCGAGCCTTGGGCTGCGGTTCGAGGTGTGCGCTGCGGCGGCTGGGCCGCGCGATGGCGTCGATGCCCCGGTGGCGGCGAAGGTCACGCGCCTGGCGAGTCCACTCAAGACCCTGTATGTGGCCAAGGGGACGAGTGTGCGTCCGCCTATTGCCATATCGGGAACGGGGACGGGTGTGGCGAAGGCCGCGTTGACGTGGTCATCTTCTAAGCCGTCGGTGGCAACGGTCGATTCGACCGGGCGTATCACAGCGAAGGCGACCGGGACAACGACGGTGAGAGCCAAGGCGGCGAGTGGAGTCTCGCTGAAGCTGCGTGTCACCGTGGTGTCCGAGGCGCGCGGCTTGACATCGCTGAAGGCGAAGACGGGCACAACCATGCGGGTGGGCAGGGCCGCGCGGATCACGGTGACGCCGCGTCCGGCCAAGGCCACCAACCTCACGGTGACCTTCACCTCGTCCAAGCCCTCCGTCATCGCCGTCGATAAGGCTGGTCGCTTGACCGCGAAGAAGGCAGGCAAAGCGACCATCCGTATCAAGGCCCGCGGCAAGGCGGTCTCCATCCCAGTGCGCGCGGTGGCCGGGTAGGTCGACACCCGTGTGTGTGATGTCGTGGCGAACGTGCACGCGACCGAGGCGTCGATGGCCGTGTGCCGCTCGGCGTCGACGCCCTGCTCCGTCAGACCGAGCCGGGCGGCCTCACGCGCGACCCTGGTCGGCGCCTGGTGAGGCCGGAGGTTGCGGTCCGCCTCGTCCTCGACGTGCCGGCTCCACGCCACACGGTAGCCGCTGGCATTGCTCGCGTAGATCAACTTCCGTGCGCGTGACCGGCTTGGCCAGGATGTTCGCGTCGAGGAACACCAGTGGCGCGGAACCCTCACTCATCCCCAAACAGTTCCGCCTCGATGTCCGGGGCCACGACCTTGGCCATGGCGTCCATCGACTCGTGCCACACGCGTCGAACCTCGGAGTAGGGGATGCGGTGCCGATTGCCGACTTTGACCGCCTGAATCTCCCCGTCCGCGATGCGCCGCGAGATCGTGGAGCGCGACACCATGAGCCGCTGCGCCGCCTCTTCGGGGCTGAGCAAGTTGGCCTCGGTGCTTACCACGACGGTCTGCCCGGACTGGCCCGCCCGACGCGTGAACGCGATCAGCGCCTCCTCCCACGCAGACGGCTCTCCGGACTGGCGCAAGACCTCCGGGCCGAAGGTCAAGACTGGTGTGCTCATGGACGAAGACCACCGTTCGTTGAGCAATGTGGACAGTACAACTGTGCAACCTCACCGGCGCCGCCCAACGTATCGAAGCCGAGCGCGCCGAACAGAAGCAACTGCAGCACCCGGCACGCAGGGCGCGGCAGTTCAGCGACCCGTCCGAACGCGATCCTTGTCGCGCCGATCCGGGCCGCGACGGGCCGGCACGCAACATGGGTCATCTGCGTCAAGTCCGCGCCAACGCTGAGGCCGGGCGCAGCATGGCTGTCAACGAGTTGATCGACATCTGATGCTGAAGTCGTGGCGCGACACCGCCTGGGACGACTACCTGTGGTGGCAGACCGCAGGACGTTGAGGCGCGTCAACCGGCTGATCCGCGACATTGACCGCAACGGCTACCAGACGACGGGCGACCCGGGGTGCCTGCGCGGCGATCTGTCCGGGTCGTGGAGCGTCCGCATCGACGAAGCCAACCGGCTGGTCTTCCAGTTCACCGGCGAAACTCTGGAGATATACGCCTGCAAGAGCCGCTACGAGTCGCCCGTCCCTCGGCCCCAGGTTGCGCAGATGCCAGGCTTCCAGCGCGCGCAGGCGGGCCCCCGATCCCAGATCGGACTCGTCGCAAGGGCAACGTAGCACGCTCGGCACGCTCGCCTCCGTTCCTGTGCTGACTGCCACGTCAGCGAGCCCGCAGTTGACGTGACGCCCCCAGTAGCGCATCGCGCGCTGGTCGGGCTTGCCGACGCCGGGATCGTGGGTGGGGCGGACAAGAGCGCGTGTCCGCTTGCTGGGTTGGACCGCGGACCGCCACTCGGCTCACGTCGGCCGGTCCGAGCGGATCCTTGACGAGTAGAGAGGTGCTGGGGCGACGCTTTGGCGAGCACGGGCCCGCGGTCTGAGGTGGATGCTCCGGCGCTCCTCCGGGGTGGGCCAGCACGCCACCGAGAAGCCGGGCTCGCGCCCGGGCGAGGTTGCTCACATGACCGTGACCTTCAGGCCGTTGCGGTCAGTGTGGGGGCACACCGCTTTCAGCGGTTCCTCAACCGAAACACCAGGTCAAACAAGAGAATACGCGCGGGGCGTCGCCGATAAGCCACAACCCCAGCAACGCTCGTGCATGCCGATTTGACGTTCAGCTCGCCGATCTGCCACAATCTCACTCGGGTCGCGCCACATCGTGTGGCCGTACCCGATGGAAATCAGGACAAATCAACTATCGGAGTCGACGCCCTAGGCTCCCCAATGGGAATATCACCGTTGACTTGTCTCTGGAATCAGCAGAGTCCCGCCAATCTCCTGTGGGAGCGTACGTGAAGAATACTACTGTGACTCGTCTCTCGGCACTGACGCTGGTTGCTTGTCTGACCGGGTGTGCGAGTGTTCGGTCTGCGGACATGCGGGGAACGGAGTCGTTCTCTCGGTGAAACGCTCATGACGTTCGCCTATGAGGGTTCGAATGAGTCTGGGTCTGGGGAGACAGCGTCCGAAGCGTACGACCGGTGCTACGCGGAGCACCTGGAGGACACCGAGCGGGTGTGGTTCCATCAGAGCATCCCCGAGGGCCGTGCGCGTGACCTGGTGTTCGACGAGTTCGTCGCGTGTTTGGAGGACGCGGGTGTGATGGGTGTCACGTCCACACACACGAAGGAAGAGATCGTGAAATCGATCGTGAGGCAGACGGAAGGCGATGAGCAGGCTTTGGGCGACGGGATGATCTGCCTCGATGATCACTTGGTCCTGTACCCAGGAGGGATGTTCGTCGATTGAAGGCAGAGCTAGCTCGTGTGATGGTTCTCGCGTCTGGTGCGCGATCCGGAAGGAGTTGAGATATGAATATGTCTAGAAGGCAGAGGCTCCTTCGATTGCTCGACGCGTCACTGACCGTACCGCGGACACGCCCTCGATTGACCGCAGTCGGCGGTGTTCTGGTAGCGATGTTGATCGTGGGCGGTTGTGCCGGTGGCGAAGATGTCGCCTCGATTGAGAAGGAGACTGGCTCTTCCGAAGGTTCGCAAGGCGAGAGTGCTGAGTCTTTCTACGAGTGCCTTATGGCAGCGGAACTGCCCGCGACCGTATCGACGGTGGAAGGTGGGAAGCTCGTGGGATGGGAGGAGGGCACACACCAAGTGTTCTCGAGTGGGCCGCTGGGTCCGGCAGCGTTGATTGCGGGTCCTGGGGCAGATGCGGAAGAAGTCGCAGCGTCCGACGAATACGCGACCTTCCTTGCGAGTCACCAAACGGACGCAGGTTGGTCGTACGGACTTGTGGTCGACGGAGTCGACTATTCGGCTGACTATCAAGCGTGCGCCGAGTCGTCCGACTATGTTGACCCGCTCACGGAGCCGGATCTGACAGATGAACTCACGGGAAAGCGAATGTTGGCGGATGCCACAAACGACTGGATCGCGTGCGCTCGGGAGAATGGATACCCGGAGTGGGCAGATGTGGAGCCGGGGGTTGCTGACAACTGGCTAACATCACCATCGGCAACGATCCCACTGACAATGACGGCCGAGGATCTGCGATCCTTGTTGGCGGAATGCCCAAACTTTGATGAGAAGATCGCCGAGATGCAAGAGGATCCTGACTACGTGATCACTGGCAAGGGTGACCTTCACCCGTCGATCCAGGTAGAAGTCCCCGGGGTGTCAGACGCGGCGGCGGGTTCGGAATCGAGCTATCGCGAACTCACAGACATTCTCGGTGAAGCGAGTGCGGACTTCTACGCTCAGCGCGCCGCCGCGGAATAGGTGAGAGTGATTCCGAGGGCGACGGAGCGGAGGGTTGGTGACGCCGCTATAGGGGCTCTTCGGAATCTGGGGTGTGGGGGCGGTTTGGGTTTCGTGTGGTCGGGGTTGGGTGTGGTGGGCGTGGCGTGGAGGTGCAGGTGAGGGCCTTGGACCAGGATGCGGGGTGTCAATT
>JAISBQ010000034.1 GCA_031266115.1 Bifidobacteriaceae bacterium | reverse complement strand
CCCCTGATGCCACCGCCGATATCGCGGGATCGGCGAGAAGGAACGTTGCCGCGAGGCCCGCCAACCCGGCCGCCGCCGAGACTACGACGGCTACACCGGCCGAATCGGCGGCCCTGGTCGTGGCCGCCGCCCTGTTGCCACACGCGCGCACCTCGTCCCGGACACCAACCAGGTAAGTCAGCGCGAAACCGGCTCCCGCTGCCATCCCCGTCAGGACGATCACCAGCGGCACCACCCCCCGGTCCGGGAAGCTCGACGAGCCTGGTGCCCATGCCACGAGCCCCGCGCCCGTCGCTGCCACCCCCATCGCCAGGGGAAGCCCCGCCAACACGCCGGCACCGAGAGCCATCAGCGCGATCACCAGCACCAGCGCCGCTGATACGGCGGCCGTGGGTAGGAGGACGGCAGCGAGGCGGTGATCCGCCTCGCGCATCGCGGACGCCGGCCCCGTCTGCTCCACTCGCCATTCCGGGTGATCCGCTGCCAACCGATCGGCGGCGGCGAGAACCTGAGAAACGTCATCGGCGGCGGTCTGGAGGTCCCCGGCCAGCCGCAGCCGCAGCATCGCCGCCGCGCCATCGTCGGCAAGAACCGGTTCCGGTGCCACCAGCCCCACCTGCGGCGACACCATCAACCGCGTGGCGACATCCGCCAGTGCAGCCTCAGCGGCTCGCGTGTCCAACGGGGCACCATCGGCGGACGTGACGATCACCGACTCCACCACCGGCTCCGGTGCGCCGGCCGCTTGCGCCGCCCGGTGCGCCTGGCCTGCTTCCCCATGGACGATGTCGGCACTCACCCCGGCCGGCGACCCCGCCATCGTGCCGACGGCGGCAACAGCTGCCGCGAAGACCAACCACACCACGATGACCGGCAGCGCGTGGCGCGCACTCCACGCGGCGATGCGCCCCATCGGTCCCGCGGGATCCTCGTGTCCCGGCTCGGGCGTCACCCGCTTAGCGATAGTTGGTGAACTGGAGGGCGACGTCGAGTTCTTCGCCCTTGAGCAGGGCGATGACCTCCTGGAGTTGGTCGCGGGACTTGGAGGTGACGCGAACCTCGTCGCCGGTGATCGCGGCCTTGACGCCCCTGGGTCCCTGGTCGCGGATGATCTTGGCGATCCTCTTGGCGGCCTCCGCGCTGAGCCCCTGCTTGAGATGGGCCTCAATGCGATACTCCTTGCCGGACTGGCGCGGGTCGCCGGCGTCGAGGGCCTTGAGGGAGACGTGGCGGCGGACCAGCTTGGTCTCGAACACGTCGAGGACGGCTTTGACGCGGTCCTCCGAACTTGCTGTCATGACGATGTCCTCGCCGGACCATGCGATCGAGGCGCCGGTGCCCTTGAAGTCGTAGCGCTGTGAGATCTCCTTGGCGGCCTGGTTGAGAGCGTTGTCGACCTCCTGGTGGTCGACCTTGGAGACGATGTCGAAGGAGGAGTCGGCGGCCATGGTGCGTCCTTTCGTCGGCGGTGGTGACTTGGGGTGTGGCGAGCCCATCGCCTAGTATGGTGGCTCGTTGCCTTCAGGAGGGTCACTTCCTGACGGCTCCGCGGTGGGTTGCCCGAGCGGCCAAAGGGATCTGACTGTAAATCAGACGGCGAAGCCTTCGGGGGTTCGAATCCCTCACCCACCACCCGTAGGGAGTGCAGCGACCGAATACCCGAACTGAGTGAGCCGGGGCACTGAGCTTGCTAAGGGTCTCGTGGCCTAGTCCGCCAGTTCACTGGCGATCGCGACCCGGTCGAGGCCTTCCACGGTGACCACGTCGCCTGTGTGCCATTCGGTGACCCAGTCGGTTGGCGCCGAACCGCCCGTCGGGTCGAGGAACTCGCTGTCGCCGCCGAGGGAGACCAGGCCATCGGCCGTGACCGTGACCGCGCCCGTCCTGGCGCCCGTGGCCGTCACCCGGTAGACGCCCTCGTCGATGTCGGCGCCTACCAACCAGATGCCCTGTGTGAGGACGTCCGCCGCCAGATGAGTGGGCGCGGGGGTGAAGTTGAGGTCGTTGCCCGCATAGACCTCGACGATCATGTCTTCCGCGACGGTGGCGGTGAACGATGTGGGGCCACCCTCCGAGATGGATTCGCCCGCGATCATGACGCTGAGGCCGTAGTCATCCGCCGCAGGTGACGCGATCCGTAGCCACCCGAACGCCTCGGGGTCGGCAGCGTGGATCGTGTATCGGCCAGCCGGCATGTCCACGCCGGCCGTGTAGGTACCCTCGCCCAATACCACGGGTTCGCTCGCGCCGAAGGCAGCGCGGATGTCAGGCGAATCCCACACAAAGTCGAATGAGGGCATCTCCGCCGAGATCCCGGTGCTCTCGCCCAGAGTGAAGGTCGAGTTCGCAGTGAGGTTGTCCACCCAATCTCGCGCGTGATTCCCGACGGTCGAGATTCCCGCGATCGCGATCCCGACCAAGACCGCAAGACTGGGAATGCGAGTCCAGACGGACTTGCGCCGTCGGCGTCGTGGGGTGCCGCGTGGCGGTCCGTGCTTGACCGTGGCGGCACGCGGCGTGGTCAGTCCCGGACTCCCCGGCATCCTGTCCGATATGGGCTGTGTGATCCTCGCCCCCGGCGGCGGCGTCGCTGGAATCCCGCTCGGCTTCGGTGGCATCGGCCTCTTGGCCGGCGCGCGCTCCCGCGTGAGTATTGCCGACTGCGGCGCCGGCGCGGGTCGCACGACCTTTGCCTTCGGCGTCGTGCTCCGCCCGACACTCGGTTTCCTATCACCGCCGCGATGTGCCGGCCCGCTCGGACGCTGCTTGCCCGCCGGGCGGTCATCTCGTGTCTGTAGCACCGTGCTGGCCGGCTCTACGCCGAGGGAGATCGCCGAGGAGATGGCGGCGCGCGTCATCGTCGGTGTCATGGGGGTTGGGCGACTTGGCGTCCGGAGGAACGGCATGGACGGGCCTGGCGGAAACGGTACACACGAGCGGGGGCGCGGCGCGGGCTCATCTGACACGGCGACGCCCTCCTGGTTGCGGCGAGTACGGCGGTAGACCGAGCGTATCGGCGCTGGTGGGCGTCCGCCAGCGCAGCCATGGCCGACATGTGCACGATGGCGGCGGACCCGTTTCGCTCAGAGCGTGGCCGCAGGGGGACGAGAAGTGGGCAGCGCCGTGTTGACACCTAGTGGCGCCACGACGGTCCCGGCGGAGCCTGGCGCCAACCCCCCCGCCCCGGGGTGCCCGACCCCTCAGCACGGCGATTTCGCGCGATGCCGGAGGGTCGGGTACCCTCGGGGACGCTGCCCCGATAGCTCAGTCGGCAGAGCGTCTCCATGGTAAGGAGAAGGTCAAGGGTTCGATTCCCTTTCGGGGCTCATTGGTCCGGCCGCGGCCACGGCATGCAGCGGCCGGCGCGAGGCGGGGTAGCTCAGACGGTTAGAGCGCACGACTCATAATCGTGAGGTCGGGGGTTCGATCCCCCCTCCCGCTACCAAATAGTCACTACTCGAACCAACGACAATTGGTTCGAGGCCACTCGGCTCAGCCCTTCGGGGTTGGGCCGTTTGTGTGTTCTGACCTGGGGTGACGCCGTTTGGCGGTGACGCGGCCACGCTCCTGATGTCGTTGGTTCGAGTGGCCGGTGCTACCCCAGGTTTCACACTCCTGATGTCGTCGTGCAGGTCGGAGCCGTCGCCCGTGGTGCGTTGTACAGCCAGGTCGGCTGCTTGCCGGAGGGCTTGGACGGGCGCGGTGTGGTGTCCTGTGGTGGTGGTTCCGGTCTCGGTGTCGTCGATCAGGATGCAGTCAAACCAGGACTGGTTGCAGGCGCGACGGAACTGGGGTGAGCCGTCGTTGTAGGCGGTCGGCAGCGACTTCAGCAGCTCTAAGGCCTCGTCGGCGGAATGCTGGCGTCCGCTGGTGCCGCCTGCTACCCGCGAGCGTTGGCCTTCCAGGGTGCGCAGTTGGTCTTCAAGTTCTGCCTGTTTGGCGCGTGCTACATCCCTGGGTACAGCTCCGTCCACGGCCTGCTCGGCCCATTTGACCCGTTCGGCTTTGACTTGGCCGATGCGTTGATCTAGTTGGTGTGTTTCTCTGGCGTCTCGTTTCGCGGTGGCGTCCAGACTCTCAGCCATGACCTGCTTCAAGCCGTCCAGGGCGCCTGGTTCGAAGCGTTCGTCTTGCCAGACCAGCCGGACGGCTTCTTCGACATCCTCGGCTGGCAGGTAGGGCAGATCGCAGTCGTTGCGCCGGGTCAGCCGGCCGGCGCAGGTGGAGTAGTCGTATCTGCCGCCGTTGCCGGTGATGACGTTGTAGGTCAGCGAGGAATGGCAGCGGGCGCACTTGACAGTCCCGG
>JAISBQ010000401.1 GCA_031266115.1 Bifidobacteriaceae bacterium | reverse complement strand
CGGCTCGGTCCTGGACCACCCTGGCGGGCAGACCAGTGGTGCGGGCGTTAGCTCGCACCACCGCAGCGGCGCTGCGGGCGACCTCGACGAGTACCACGGACCGAGCCCCGCGGCTGGCGGCCTCCAACCCGAGAGCCCCAGACCCGGCGTAGAGGTCGAGCACGGCCGTGTCCGCGAGATCGATCCTGCTGGCCACCGCGGAGAAAATCGCCTCGCGCACCTTGTCCGAAGTCGGCCGGGTGCCGCGCGGTGGAACGGCGAGCGTCCGGCCCTTGGCGACGCCGGCGATGATCCGAGTCATGCGCGCTCCAGGTACTCCTCCCGGTCGCCGAGGCGCCGGGCGAGGAAATCGGCGAGGTCGGGGTGGGCCCGCAGATGCGGGTCGCCCACCACGAGGTTCCAGGCCACCATACGGGTATGGGCAATAAGATCGCGGTCCCGCGCCACCCTCAGGAGATGGAGGGAGCGGGTGGGCCCAGACTGCTCGGCACCGAGAACGTCGCCCTCGCGGCGAAGATCAAGATCCAGTTCGGCCAGAGCGAAACCGTCCCGGTGCTGCGCCAATGCAGCGAGGCGCTCGGAAGCGGGCGTCTGGGGCGCCGCGCCGGTCACCAGGAGGCATGTCCCAGGCTCCGAGCCACGCCCGATGCGCCCTCGCAATTGATGAAGCTGGGCGAGCCCGAACCGATCGGCATCCAACACCACCATGAGGGTTGCCCGTGGCACGTCAATGCCCACCTCGACCACCGTGGTCGCGACAAGGATGTCGATGTCGCCATCGGCGAACGCGCGCATGGTGCCCTCCTTGTCCACGCTCGTCAGGCGTCCGTGCATGGCAGCCACCCGCAGGCCGGCCAAGGAAGGCTCGCGGGCGAACATCGCCTGTGTCTCTTCGACGCTCGCAACGCTCCGGGCTCCGGGCGCGGCGCTCGCCGCGCCGGCCACCGCGGCGGTGTCCCCGTCATCATGGGCATCGATGCGCGGGCAGACCACGAACACGGCGTGGCCGGCTCCGGCCTCCTCGACCGTCCGTTGCCACACTCTCGCCATCCAGGCCGGTTTGTCCGTGGGCACTACGTGGGTCGAGACGGGTGGGCGTCCGCCCGGGATCTCGTCTAACGTCACGGTTTCCAGGTCACCGAACACGGTCATGGCGATGGAGCGGGGAATCGGCGTGGCGGTCATCACCAGAACGTGCGGAGGACGCGATCCACGGGTCCGCAGCACGTCGCGCTGCTCCACACCGAACCGGTGTTGCTCGTCGATCACTGCGAGGCCAAGGTCGGCGAAGTCGACTGGTTCGGACAATAGGGCATGTGTCCCGATCACGATTCCGGCCCGCCCGCTCGCCAGGTCGGCCAGGGTGGCCCGCCGTTCGGCCGCTCCGAGCGACCCGGTGAGCAACCGCACCTGCGCAGGCGCCGGCCCGTCAGGCGATGGCGAAGGCGCCGGTTCGCCATCGGCGGCGAGGGGGCCGAGCAAGGAGCGCAGGGTTTGGAGGTGCTGGGTGGCCAACACCTCGGTGGGAGCAAGCAGTGCAGCCTGACCCCCGGCGTCTACCACCTGGAGCATCGCCCGCAGGGCTACCACGGTCTTGCCTGAACCCACGTCGCCTTGAAGCAGCACCTGCATGGGGGCCGATTCGGAGAGATGGGCGGCCAGGGCGTTGCCCGCGCGGCGCTGGGCGGCGGTCAGGTGGAACGGCAGGCGTTCGTCGAACGCGTGAAGGAGGGTACCGAACGCCTCAGCGGGTGGGGGCAGGAGACGAGGGACACCGGGCATGGCGGCCGCCTCGACGCGGCGCCTGCCCAAGGCAACCTGGGCGGTGAAGGCCTCGGCGAACCGGAACCTGTGCTGCGCGGGCCCCCATTCGTCCGCCGTGGCCGGCTGATGGATGTGGCGCAGGGCCTCGGCCAGGGGAGGCAGGTTCTCCTGGGCCCGAACCTCGGCCGGGATCGGATCGGGTATATCCGCCAGCGGCACCGTGTCGAGGACTGCACCGATCACCTCTTGGAGCTTCCACGAGGACAGGGACGACGATGCGGGGTAGATCGGGATGGGAATCTGGGCGTCGATCACCGCTCGGTCAGCAGCCGAGAGCGAATCCTCGAGCATCGACGTGGCCGGATGGGTGAGCTGAAGGCGGTCGCGATAAGACGTCACGGTGCCCATGAACAGCCCCTGGGCACCTGGCCGCAAGCGCCGCAGCGCCCACGCCGCAGCCTGCGGACGGTGGTAGAAGAACGTCAAGTCCAGCGTGGTGCCCAGACCATCGGTCACCTGGGCCTTCACGATGTGCTTCATCCCGTCCTGGGACACGCGCGCCGAGGCCGAGACCACCTGCGCCAAGACGGTGACATGCTCACCCTCCTTCAGGTCCGAGAGGAAGTATGTGGGCTTTCCCGGCTGCTCGTAACGGCGCGGAAAGTGGTACAGCAGGTCTTCCACACAGCCCAGGCCCAAGGCCGCATATGGCTTGGCCCTGGTCTTCGATCCGAACCACTTGTCCAGGCTCCGCTCCAGTTGCCACACCGCGCTGCCCGGCCGGCTCGGTCCAGCCTCTCGCGTCACGCCCCCGAGGATAGGCCGGACCCCCGACACGCGACCACCACCCACCCTTATTGACATAGACGCCCGTGGCGCCCGGCCCATCCCGCGGGGAGAAGGACCCGGCGCCACGGTTGTTGGTGCTAGCAGTGCCCCAGCGGCGCCGTATGCGTCGGCCAGGGCCCTGGGACGGCGCCGACTACCGTGCGACGCGCTTGGTGGTTGCTGACACCTTGGCCTTGGTGACGTAGCCGGCCTTCTT
>JAISBQ010000028.1 GCA_031266115.1 Bifidobacteriaceae bacterium | reverse complement strand
TGACGCGCCGGCCACCACGGCTGGGCGTTCCACCAAGGCGGATATCTTCCTCGACGATGTCACCGTGTCGCGGATCCACGCCGAGTTCCGCGGTGACGCCGGCGTCTTCACGGTCCGCGACACTGGCTCACTCAACGGCACCTACGTCAACCTTCAACGCGTAGACCAGGCGCGCTTGCAGCCCGGCGACGAGGTGCAGATCGGTAAGTACCGGTTGACGTTCCATCCCTCGCCGCGCCGCCACGAGCTGCGCGTGAGTCCCGGTGGCAGCGAGGCATGAGTCTCCCGTCACGGCAATACGCGCACGCGGCGCCCCCCGCAGAACCGGCCGCCGGCTGGCCTCACGGTGTTTCACGCCAGGCGACCATGAGCATCGGCGACGTGTTGGCAGACCTGGGAGGGGAGTTCCCGGCACTCAGCCCGTCGAAGCTGCGGTACCTGGAGGAACAGGGTTTGGTCACCCCAGCGCGTACCCGCGGTGGTTACCGCAAGTATTGTCCGGCCGATGTCGAACGGTTGCGCTTTGTCCTGGCCGCTCAGCGCGACCAATACCTTCCCTTGCGGGTCATCCGCGACAAGCTCGACGCGTTGGACCGCGCGCCCGCTTCCGCGCAGGCGATGGGCGTGACGCCGGGCCCCAGGCCACCCGCCGGGCCCATCCGCATGAACGCTGAGGAACTCGCCGCCCTGACGGGCGCGAGCGAACCGCTGGTCGCGGAGGTTTGCCAGGCCGCTGGACTGGACTTAGATGTGGATACGGTCAGCGGCGGGGCTCTGACCGCTGCTGTCGAAGCGGCCATGGCGCTCGCTGACCTGGGTTTGGAGGTCCGGCATCTGAGGCCGGTGTTCGTGGCCGTGGCGCGCCAGGCCGACCTTGTCGAGGCGGCGACGTCGGCGCGCCGGGGGAGTGGTGGAGCGCAAAGGGAACGCGCCGCGGCGTTGGCGCGGGAAATAGCCGAATCTATGACACAGTTGTCTCAGGCTGTGCTTCACGTCACGCTGACCCGCAGGGGACTGTAGGGGGGCCCACTCTGTGCCTTATTCTGTGCCTCACTCTCATGCTGCGCTTGAACATGAGACATGCCGGTGCGACACGCCGAAACCGGGGGAGCCTTGGTCGTTGACCAGCATGGTCGGGCGGCCTAACGTGACACGGGAAGCCTCGCCCCAGTTCGCGGCGAGGCCATCTCGAAGGAGACACCAGTGAGCCCCGATTCCCGCCCTCCGGCGCCCGGAACGTCCGCTCCCGTGGATCAGGGCATGTTGTTTGGTGCCCGAGTCGTGGACGAATCGATTGGCTTCCGGGGGCCGACAGCGTGCCGTGCGGCTGGCATCACGTACCGCCAGTTGGACTACTGGGCCCGAACCGGTCTCGTGGAACCGTCCATCCGCCCCGCCACGGGCTCCGGCACCCAGCGGCTCTATTCGTTCCGCGACACGCTGGTTCTCAAGGTGGTCAAGCGTCTCCTCGACACGGGTGTGTCCCTGCAGCAGATTCGCACAGCCGTGTCGCACTTGCGCTCCCGCGGAGTCGAGGAACTTGCCCAGCTCACACTCATGAGCGACGGCGCCAGCGTGTATGAGTGCACCAACGCCGATGAGGTCTTCGATCTGGTCCAGGGCGGCCAGGGCGTGTTCGGCATCGCCGTCGGCCGCGTCTGGCGCGAAGTTGAGGGGACCCTTGCCGAATTGCCCTCCGAGCGCACAGACGGCACCGTCGAGGCGACCGACGTTGTCGATGAACTCGCCGCCCGCCGCCGTGCCCGCCGTATCGGCTGACTGGTCCACCCGCCGGACCTGAGATTCGCGTCGCGTCGCGAGCAGGCGCGGACCACGCTCGGTAGCCTCGCCGAGGTGGCACAACCTGTAGCGCACGACACACGCCCGCCACCCGGGGATGAGGCGTCGGGCCCACTCGCGGCGCTCGGCATCGGCGTTTTCCGATCGCTGTGGATTGCCCAGCTGGTCTCCAACATCGGCACGTGGATGCAGTCTGTCGCCGCCCAGTGGGTCCTGGTCGACGGCCGGGGTGCGGCGATGTTGACCTCCCTGGTGCAGGCGGCCAGTCTCCTTCCGGTCCTCGCCCTGTCACTGCCTGGCGGCGTGCTGTCCGACGCCTTGAGCCGGCGCCGGTACCTCATCGCCTTGCAGAGCTTCATGACGGCGGTCACCGCCGCGTTGGCGGTGTTGCAATGGGCGCACGCGGCCGGCGCCGCGGTCCTCCTCGCCACCACGTTCGCGTCGGGCTGCGCCACCGCCCTGGCCGGGCCCGCCTGGCAGGCCATCCAACCCGAGTTGGTGCCTCGTCGCCTGCTGCCACCCGCGCTGGCACTCAACGGCGCCAACGTCAACGTCGCCCGCGCCATCGGCCCCGCCCTCGCCGGCGTGCTCCTGAGCTGGGTAGGGCCCGCGGCGGTTTTTGCTATCAACGCGGCCACCACACTCTTCGTGGTGGTGGCGCTGACCGCGTGGCGCGAACCGGCCGCGCGCTCGGCGTCGGTCTCGATGACTCAAGCCATCCGTGCCGGCCTTCGCTACGTTCGGGCAGCGCCGGTCGTGCGCCGCATTCTCCTGCGTTCGGCGCTCTTCGTCATCCCCGGATCGGCGCTCTGGTCACTGCTCGCCGTCACCTCTCACTCCTTGCTCCACCTCGGATCGGCGGGATACGGGATCGGTCTCGCGGCGCTGGGGCTCGGCGCCGTGGTCGGAGCCGTCATCGGCCCCAAGGTCTGCGCCCGCGCACCGCTCAGCCCCCTGCTTGCCGCCGCGAGTATCGCCTTCGCCACCGGGACCGGTGCGGCCGGGTTGATCCGCGTGGCGTGGATCGTGTGGCTGATGCTCATCCTCGCGGGCGTCGGCTGGATCACCGTCCTGACGGTCCTGCAGACCGGGCTCCAGCTATCGCTGCCCGCATGGGTCAGGGCACGCGCGAGCGCCATGTACATCCTGGTGTTCATGGGCGGCCAGGGGGTGGGCTCCGTGGTGTGGGGGACGGTGGCCAGCGCGCTGTCCTTGCCCACCACGCTCACCCTTGCGGCCGGTTTGCTCCTTGCGGGCGCCATCACCGTCCTCTGGTGGCCTCTCCAGCGCGACACAGGCCGCATGGACCGCACACCCACACCGCTCCAACCTCCGGCGCTGCCCGCGCAACCACACCCCGACGTAGGGCCCATCCGTGTCGAAGTGACCTATCGCGTGCCTGCCGACAACCTTCAGGCATTCCTCGCCCAGTCCCACAACGTCGCCCTGTCGCGTCATCGCACTGGCGCCCACCGGTGGGCGATGTGGCGCGATCTCGCTCATCCCGACCACGTCATAGAGGAGTTCATCCTCGACACGTGGGGTGAGTACCTGGACGATCTGGCCGAGCGGATCACCGCCTTCGACTCCCAGCTGATCGGCGCGCTCGCCGCGCTCGCCGAGGGCAAGCCCACAGTGGCGTGGTACCTCAAGGCGGGGATCGACCCGGCGGGGGGAGACCCCTGAGACTCTTCGCGCACGTCGCCAGCCCCGCTCAATCGGACATAACGTACATTATCGGCACTCATGGCCGCTGTGCGGCAGGGGTGTGAAGGGTGTCACCCCATCGGCCGTGGGGTCCCAGGGCCGACACGGGAGCGGGCCGGGCGACACTTCGTCGATCAGCGAAAACTCGGAATGGGTCACCGGGTGGGGATGTTAGGGCTTTTGTCCTGTGTGACTGACATGCCACGGATCTGGGGAACGCCATTCCCAGCAGCGACGTTTTAAGGGTGTTATGCGTGGCCGGCGCGGATTTGTCGCGGATGGCGGGGACGGCACGCGGGGTGTGCATGCGATGCATGGTGCCCCCGCGCACGCGTAGTGGGAGGAGCAACTCATGGTGGATCGTTCGCTTCGAGGTATGGGGATCGGCCTCAGGTCGATGGAATCGGACGACGGGGTCGAATTTGCGGACCGGATCGACACTGTCTACGACTGCCCTGCCGGGCACACCGTCATCGTCCCGTTCTGTGTCGACGCCGAGATCCCGGCAGTCTGGGACTGTCGGTGCGGCACGGAGGCGTACTCGCGTGACCACGCCGACGCCCCGCCAACCCCCACCAAGCACACGCGCACCCACTGGGAGATGCTGCTGGAACGGCGGACCATCCCCGAACTGGAGGCCTTGCTTGCCGAACGCCTTGCGCTCCTGCGCGGCGGACGTGCGCGCATGTCCAACACGGGCTGACCTGTCAGCCCTTCTGGCTGCCGTCCCATCGCCGCCGTCCGCGCAGCCCGTCCACGCGCATCCGCACGCCCCAACGGGCAACCTTGATCAGCGATTCGACGACGATGTCCGAACTCATCTTCGACACGCCGGCTGCCCGTTCGACAAAGCTGATGGGAACCTCAACGATTTTCCCTCCGGCTGCGGCAGTCCGGCGTGACATGTCCACCTGAAACACGAAGCCACGCGCATCCACGCTGGGAAGGTCGACACGGCGCAGCAGATCGGCCCGATAGGCCCGGAACCCGGCAGTGGCATCCCGGACGCGCAGGCCCATCATCGCGGCGACGTACAGGTTGCCGCCCCGTGACAGCGCCTCGCGTGACTTGGGCCAGTTGACCACCTCTCCCCCGCGGATCCACCGCGACCCGATGGCGAGGTCCGCGCCATCGTCCACAGCCTTCAGGAGAAAGGGAAGCTGCTCGGGGCGGTGCGAGCCGTCGGCGTCCATGGCGCACAGCACCTCATACCCTCGGTCGAGGCCCCACCCGAACCCATCGACATAGGCGCGCCCAAGCCCGGCCTTGGAGCCGTGGTGCATCACGTGGACGGCATCGTCTTCGACTGCCCGGCGATCGACCCACGCTCCGGTGCCGTCGGGGCTTTGATCGTCGACCACCAGCACGTCCGCGGCAGGGACCGCCTCGCGCAGACGGGCGACGACGCCGGGCAGCGATTCGATCTCGTTGAACGTGGGGATCACCACGAGGGTTCGTCCGGGCATGGGTCAACTCCTTCGCCTGGTGCGGCCGAGCGAGTGGATGGCACCCACCACGAAGAGACCCCCGCCGAGCGCCGAGATCCCCCACCCTACCGTCCGCCCATGGCGAGTGGCCGGGGTCAACGAGGTCCGCAGCGGCACGGTATCGACCATTGCAGCCGGCGTGTGGGCAGGTGCCGCATCGAGGACGATGCCGGCCGGCGAGATCACCGCCGAGGCGCCCGTCGTCGAGATATGGATGATCGACCGTCCGTGTTCGATGGCGCGCAGGCGCGACATAGCGAGTTGCTGCTCCGATTCGGCGGAGGTTCCGAACGACGCGTTGTTGGTCTGGACCGCGACGAGTTGTGCCCCGCCGGCGACAGCCTCACGGACGAGCGAATCGTAGGCGACCTCGAAGCAGATGATCTCCCCGATCGCCACTGCCTCGCCCGTCCTGGCTACAGGCAGGTCCACGATACCCACCTCATCCCCGGGCAGCGTCTCCCACGTGACCCTGTCCGCTGCCGCGGTCACCCGCCGCGCCAGCGAACGCCACGGCATGTACTCGCCGAACGGCACCGGGTGACGCTTGGCGTAGCGATCCAGGATCCGGCCCTCGTCGTCGATCAGCAACGAGACGTTGTATCGCTCGGTGTCGGTCGGGTATTCGGTCGACCCGACCAGCAGCGGCGCACCCACCGCACCCGCCAGCGCGGCGAGTTCTTCGACCACCTCTCGATGGGCTCCCAAGTCAAACGCCACCGAGTCCTCGGGCCACAGCACGACATCGACGCCGCCACGCCCCCGCTGGCGCGCCACGTCCTCGGTGAGCCGCGCATGAAGGTCGAAGACAGCTCTGCCCCGGGTGACCCCCTCGGGCAGGACATCGCCCTCTCCCCCACCCTGAATGGCCGCTACTCGCATCGACCCCCGCTCGGACCTCGCGTCCAGGCCGATCGCAGCCGGCCCCACCACGACGGCCACGGCGAGGCCGGCTGCCCCACACGCCGCCCATGTCCGCCCGAGCCGCAGGTGGGCCGCCGTTCCCGCCAGTAGGGCACCGGCGAATGCCACCGCGAACGATGTCAACGGTGCCCCGCCGAGCCAGGCAAGGTGCGCCATCGGCGAATCCGCCTGCGCGAAGGCGAGGCGCCCCCACGGGAACCCGCCCAAGGGAACCACGGCCCTCAGCTCTTCGACACCGGCCCAGATGGCCGCGAACGCGACGGCGCCGAGAACGCGGGATCGCCGAATACCGGGAAGCCGGCGGACCCACGGCCAGGCCAGGCCCACCAATCCCACCAGGGACATGGTCATCGCCACGAGCAGCGCCCAGGGCCAGACGCCGGCAGCGATTGCCGACCACCACAGCAGTGGGCCGAACAACGTCAGCGCAAAGGTGCAGGCGGCGAGGTAGCCCATCGCCGAGCCAAGCCGGTCCACGGCGCACATGAGCGCGGCGATGGCCATCATTCCTGCCGGCCACAGGCCGATTCCCGGAAACGCCAGGTACCCCACTCCCCCGCCGGTCGCGGCAACCGCGACCCACACGAGTCGCATACGGGGGGAGGCGGGCGCAGGCACGGCGTCCAGCATACGGGCGCGGCCCAGCCGGGGGGGGGTAGCCGGTCCGCACGCCCTTCGGGCCGCGCAGGGCGAGTGTGCAGTGCCCCGGTGTTGTCTAGTGAACGTGCGGACCGGCAATCTGATCCGTCCCACGGGGGCACGGCCGACATTCGGTGTCCCGGCCCCGCGAAACCTGACGGGACCACAAGCTACTCCGCCCAGCGCGGTTAGCCAAACGGGCTCTGACCTGCGAAAAGACCCAAGACCAGCACTATCGCCCGGCGTGTCGCCGGACCGGTCGCTCGGGGGTCGGCGCGTCGCCCCGGCGTGTCGTCAACCTCAAGTTTGGGGTTCGACGCCGACCTTACGGCCCGGCAGCGAGCACTACCCCGCGGCGCACCGCGCGGAATGCCTCGCGCGCCGTCGCCCTCAGCACCGGATCCGGTGCAACATCCGCGATCTGGTCGAGGACATCCAACAGCTGAGAGGCCAGACGGACAAAGTCTCCTGGCGACAACGTGTCGTCCAGGACGGACGCCAGGTCCTCGCCCCGCGCCCACCGGGCCACAGCCGCCGAGGCCGTCCCATCCGGCGGCGGCGTGACCGGCAGCCCCGCCGCCTGTTCTCGCCCAGCCACCTCGGCAGCGATGGCGGCCGTCGCCTCGGCTGCCCGCCGCATCGAGCCGGGTAGCCTCGACAACGCCGGCCCCTCCTTGGTCTCAAAGACGAGGGACGTGACCACGCCGGCCAGATCCGCGGCATCCAGGTGCGCCCACACCCCGGACCTCATGCCCTCGGCGATGACGATGTCCCTCTCGGCGTAGACGCGTGCCAGGACGCGCCCCGCTGCGCTCGCGCGCCATCGCCCCTCCACCTGCTCGATGTACCCGGCATTGTGAAGGACCTCACACACCTTGTCGAACCGCCGGGCTACCGACGTGGTGCGCCCCTCGATCCGGCCGACGATCCGGCCGCGTTCCTCCTCGGCCCGGTCCTTGCGCCGGGCCCACCGTGCGTGAGTCTCCCGGTCCGGGCACGCGTGGCAGGGGTGAGCCGCAAGCGCAGCCCTACGCTCGGCGATCTGTGTCTCTAAGGACGTGCGTACTGGCGAGGGCTGCGGGTCAACGCGGGGCGCCGTGCGCACCGCCCGTTCCACCATCGCGGCCATCTGGGCACGGGAGGCCGGGTCTCGTCCGGTGAATCGCTTGGGCACGGTGAGGGTGGCAAGAAGGTGCAATCCCGACGACACGTCACGAGCGGCGAGCCGGCGCACCGGCCCCCGCTGTGTCAATGCCAAGGGCCGCGGTCCCTCGTCGCCGGGCTCGTGCCCAGGGTCCAGGATGAGTGCCGTGCCCTTGTACTTGCCGTGGCCCACGCGGACGATGTCGCCGCGGCGCAAGCCCCGCAGCACCTTCTCGTTGGTCGCGGCGCGCGCGGCCGCCGAGGCCCGTGATGCTTCCTTCTCGAGCAGCCCGATCTGGTGGCGGATGGCGGCATACTCGCCGAAGTCCCCCTTGTGGCACACCATCGCCTCGGTGTAGCCGGCCACCGCCTGGTCGTAGTGGCGCACCTCGCGGGCCAAACCCACCACGGCCCTATCGGCCTGGAACTGGGCGAAGGATAGTTCCAGGACGTCCCTGGCCTTGTCTCTGCCCACCCGTTCGATGAGGTTGATCGCCATGTTGTAGGTGGGACGGAACGCCGAACGCAGCGGATAGGTCCGCTTGGATGCCAACGACGCCATGGCTTCGGGGTCGAAGTCCCGGTGAACCACCACCACGGCGTGCCCCTCCACGTCGATCCCGCGGCGCCCTGCCCGGCCGGTCAGCTGGGTGTATTCCCCTGGGGTCAACGCGGCGTGCTCGGACCCATTCCATTTGTCCAGCCGGTCCATCACTACGGTCCGGGCCGGCATGTTGATGCCCAGCGCCAACGTCTCGGTGGCGAAGACCGCTTTGATCAGTCCCTGGCCGAAGGCGATCTCGACGGCTTGCTTGAAGACGGGCAGCATTCCCGCATGGTGGGGCGCGTAGCCGGCTTCGGCTGCGGCGAGGAAGGGTCTGTATCCGAGGACGTCGAGATCTCCCGCCGGTATCGCCGCGACGCTTGCCTCGACGATGTCGCGAATCTCGGCCCGCTCGACCCTGTCCGTCAGGCGCAGGCCCGCCTGATGGCATTGGGCCACCGCCTGATCGCATCCCGCCCGGGAGAACACGAAAAAGATCGCCGGCGCCAGCCCGGCCCGGTCGAGCGTCTCGATCACCGCGAAGCGCGGCGGGGTGCGCAGCGCCCCATCCACGCCCCGCGCGCCGTACCCACCCCGGCTATGCCCGCGGTGATCGTGCGGCACGCCCGCGCGGCGGCGAGACGCGTGGAGGGCGGCCAGCTCCGGGTTGAGGCGCGGGCCGTCATCGTCGCCGTGGCCGGGAACGTACAGGTCCAGCAGACCGCCGCGGGTCAGGACGTGTTGCCACAGGGGGACGGGGCGGGTCTCGGAGACGACGACGGCCATGTGTCCGCGGACCTCAGCGAGCCACGCACCGAACTCCTCGGCGTTGGACACCGTCGCTGATAGCGAGACCACTTGCACGCGTTCGGGGAGCTGGATGAGGACTTCCTCCCAGACCGGCCCGCGGAAACGATCGGCCAGGTAGTGGACCTCGTCGAGGACCACCACCCCGAGCGTGTCCAGGTCCGGGGATCGCGCGTA
The DNA here is from genome assembly GCA_031266115.1 of Bifidobacteriaceae bacterium. Taxonomy (GTDB): domain Bacteria; phylum Actinomycetota; class Actinomycetes; order Actinomycetales; family WQXJ01; genus JAIRRT01. The sequence continues at coordinate 2,308 of JAISBQ010000028.1, read as the reverse complement.
CATCATGTTGCGCAAGACCTCGGTGGTCATGACGACGATGTCGGCCCTCGGGTTGATCGCCACATCGCCCGTGAGCAGGCCCACCCGTTCGTGACCGAACGTGGCGAGGAACTCGCGGTACTTCTGGTTGGACAGCGCCTTGATGGGGGTGGTGTAGAAGGCCTTCTCGCCACGGTCGAGGGCACGGGAGATCGCGAACGTGCCCACCACGGTCTTACCCGCTCCTGTCGGGGCGGCCACCAGTGCGCCGTGGCCGTCCATGACGGCTTCGGCGGCTTCGCGCTGGTAGGGATCGAGCCGAAACGGCAGGGTCGCCTCGAAGTCGTCCAGCGGCTGGGTGTGTTGCCTCCGGCGGAACGCCGCATAGGAATCCGCCGGACTGGTCACGGCGGTCAGCGTAGTCTGCCCGCGGCGGCCCGCGGCGGCGCCAGGACACGCAGGGCACCCGGAACCACCTCGCAGCGCAACGGTAGGGGCCCCAGGGGTTCGCCATCGGCGTAGGCGGCCGGCGGCGGCGCACCCACGCCGGGCAGGGTTTCCAAGGTCACCACCCGGCCACGCACCACGCTGAGCGCCGGGTGGCTCAAGTGTGTCCCCCTGTATACCCGGGGAAACACGGCGAGCAACGCGCGGCGAGTCAGGGCGTCGGCCAGGACAACATCGACCAGGCCGTCATCAAACTCGGCATTCGGGGCGATCAGCATCCCTCCCCCGAACCCCACGCCGTTGGCCACCGAGACGAGAGTGCCGGGAAACTCGTGGACCTGACCGTCAACCTCGATGCGATAGCCGAAGGGGCGCAAACGCCCCAGTTCGGTGAGCAGCGCGCGCACGTACCGGGCGGAGCCGGACGGCCAACGCATCCGATTGGTGGTGGCATTCACGGCGGCGTCGAATCCGGCCGACAACACCCCCACATACCATTCCGCCATCCCGTGGTGGGTGAGATCGGTGACCCGGACAGCGTCGATCACCCTCCCGCCATCGGCCAAGGCTCGGTCGATCCACGCTACCGAGGCGTCGACGTCGCGGATCGGCAGGCCGAGTCCGCGGGAGATGTCGTTTCCCGTACCTTCGGCGACGATGCCGAGCGGCAGGTTGGTCATCGCCATGAGGTTGACGCCCAGGTGCACCATGCCATCTCCACCCACCACCACCAGCGCGTCTATGCCGTCCACCATGCCTTGACGTGCGCTGGCCTCCGCCCGGTGCACATCCTCAGCGGAGAAATCGACGATGGCGTACCCCAAGCGGGCCAGCAGGTCCAAGGCCCGCGACCCGCGGTCCTGTCCCCGCCCTGCCCCCGCGGTCGGATTGACGACGACCCCGAGGGTCGCTTTCACCGCGCGCGAACCAACACGAAGAGGCGTTTCCATCCCAGGACAAATGTCACGATGAGGAGAGTCAGGATCGCCTCGTGGCCGCGCAACAACATGACGCCTCACCTTCCAAGTGCGGGATTGCTCGCCCCAGGGTACCCGCCGTGCCGGGGTGGCTATCCGCGTCCCTCGACGCACTGGCGCCGTGTGGTCATCAGGATCATCAGGAGCGCCGTCGCATTGCGATGCAGCACGCTGTGGACCGAGGACTCGAATCACGGCCAGCGGACCGAGCGAATCACGGTCGCCAACCCGTTCACCGGCCAAAGCGGCCCGCGACAAGACCAGCCGCGCCGACGTTGCACATGTGTCCCAGATGTGGATAGGCTGGGATCGTGGCTGCCGTTGGAATCAGAGAATTGAGACACGACGCAAGCGCCTTGATACGGCGCGTCGAGGCTGGCGAGACCATCGATGTGACTGTGCAGGGGCGTCCGGCGGCCCGCCTCGTTCCGGTCGCCAACCCCGACGGCGGGAGGCGTTCGATGAAGGGGTCCGTGTTCTTGTCCAGACTCGGCCACTTAGAGGCGGACGACACCGGATGGCTTGAGGAACTGCGGGAATGGCGGGCCTCCCAGACCGTGTCAGACCCGTGGGAGCGCGAGTGATTCTTCTCGACACATCGGTCCTCATCGCTCTCGACGCCGTGGTGTTGCCCGACGACCTTTGGGCGATCAGCGCACTCAGCCACGCCGAACTCGCCTTCGGAGCGCGGGTCGCCGCCACCGCCGAGGAAAGGGCGCGACGCCGGTCCCGTCTCAGCGCTATCGAAGCCACAGGCTTGGATTGGCTCCCCTTTGACCGAGCGGCCGGGGCCGGATACGCGACCGTCGCAGAGGTCGTTTGGCGAACCCGGCGCGCACACGCACGTTCGACCGACATCATGATCGCAGGACACGCCCACGCCTTGGGGGCCACGCTCGCAACGT
>JAISBQ010000384.1 GCA_031266115.1 Bifidobacteriaceae bacterium | reverse complement strand
AGTAAACGATGAGCCCAGACCGATACAACCAAAACCACCCACCCCCAAACCCCACCCCACCAGCATAAACAGAGCCACCTATCGGACTCGAACCGATGACCGTCCGCTTACAAGGCGGGAGCTCTACCAACTGAGCTAAGGTGGCCGGCCGCGCACTGTGCGCCTGGCGACGAGGTGCACCGGCGCCTCGCCCCGAGGGGAGCTTAGTCCGCCTCGGGGCGAGTCCGCATGGTCGCTGCCTCAGCCCTCGTCGGGGTTCTCCCCGGCCTTGACCTTCGCCACGGCGCCCTTGATGTCGCCCGTGGACCAGGTCTCCCAGGCCACACGCTCGCCGGCCGGGGCGCTGATATACACGCGAGGAGTGCCCGTGACGCCATCGGCCATCGCCTGCTCCGAGGCCGCGACAACCCAATCACGCATCTCCATCGCGGTGAACTTGGCGCTCACCTCGGACGATATCCCCACCTCAGTGGCGATCTCCTGGATCTCCGTGTCGGTCAGGCCGTCGCTGTTCTCCTCGGGCTGCTTGGCAAACAGGGCCTCGTGGAAGGCGAGGAACTTGTCCGGCTCATCCTTCGCCACCTGGGCGGCATGGTTGAGCGCCCGCGTCGAGTACTCGGTCTCGTTGGAATAGTGGTCGAGGAACGCCACGGGGTGGAGAACTACCCTGACATCGCCCGCCTCGCGCATCTCGTTCAGCCGGCTGGCGATCCCCTTCTCCAACATGCCGCAGTACGGGCACATGTAATCGGAGTAGATGTCCACTGTCACGGCTTCCTCAGCCGATGGCGCCTCGCCCCCGGCCGTACCGTCGCGCCCCAACACAATGCCCCCATCGTCCTGGGCGCCCACGGGTTGGTCTTCCACTTTGCTCACCGGATCCCGTGGGATGGTGAGAAACACCGCGAGAGCGAGTGCGACAGTCACCACCACACCGCCCACTATCGACGCGACGGTCACCATGCGTCGGCGCCTCGCCTTCGCCTCACGGTCCGCCCTGAGGCGTTCAGCCTCAAGGCGGGCAGCCTCCTTGGCCCGTGCTTTGGCTGTCGCCGGACGTTGGTCGTTCCTATTGCGTGCCATTGTCCTGATGTTCCTTTCCGCCGGCGCTACTGGCCGGCCTTTTGCGCGACCACTTGATCGATCGGCGTAGTGAAATCCCACTTCTCCGGCGCCGAATCGGGCGTCGAAATCAATGCGGTGGGAGTGCCGGTTACTCCGGCGTTGATGGCGGCCTCGGCGGCCACCGCGAGTTCAGTCAGGTAGTCCTGCTGCCAGAAACTACTGGTGACAGATTCTGGAGCCCCAGCGTCCTGGGCGATCTGGACAATCTGGGCATCGGTCAGACCCGCCGTGTTCTCCGCCGGTTGGACAGCGAACAGAGCGGTCACGAAGGCACCGAACGCCTCTGGCGTCTGCTGTGCCACCACGTTTGCGGCATGCGCCGTGCGCGACGAATAGTTGGTCTCCATCGAGAAACGGTCCAGGAACGCCATGGGGTGTTGGACCCACACGATCTCGCCTTCATCCACCAGGCGTTGGAGTTCTGCGGCATAGTTCTCCTCGAACTGGGCGCAATAGGGGCACATGAAGTCGAAGAAGGTGTCCACGCGAACGCGGGGTTCGGACGGGATACCCGTAAGGGCGGCGCCGCCGGCGCCGACCGCAACACCAGGCACAGTGCGCGGGTCTCCCGTCGCGGCGGGCTCAACCGGCACCTCCGGCGCTTCCCCACCAGCCGCCGGGAGGTCCGCGGCCGCCTCGCCGCCCGCATCCTCTCCGGTATTCACATTCCCCTGGGTGCCGACGATTCCGGCATCCGGTGCGCCGGCATCGTCGGCACGGTTCAGGCCCACCACCAAGGCGGTGATGGACACACCCAAGGCGACCGTGGCGACGGCGGCGACCACCCCGATCCACGTGCCGAGCGAACCCGAAGGCCGCCCCGAGGCTGGTTCAGTCATGGCAGTGTCCTTTCGCTAGAGGTCAGGCGCAACGCGCCATCAAGAGACAAGGCAGAACGGGGCCAGCGCACGATGACGACGGCGCCGACCAGAAATAGCAGGTCACGAGCAATTTCCAGCCCGAACGCGGCCTTCGCGCCGGCGGGCAAGGCCCCGCCGCCGCCGAAACAGCCGCAATCGATGTTGAGGCCGCGCGCCCAGGCCTGCGCGATCCCGATGATGAAAACCACCATCATCAGACCGAACAGACCGGCCGCATAGCGGCTGAGCAAGCCCACCAGCAGCAACAAGCCGACAGCCAGTTCCACCACCGGCAGCGCTATGCCGACGATGTTCGACAACGCCACGGGCATGACCTCGTAGGCGGCGGTGGCACGCTGAGACTGACGCAAGTCGGCGAACTTGGGGATGGCAGCCGCGAGGGCGACGGCGGCTACACCCAGGCGGACGGCCAGGGTGAGCCAGGGTTGGACGGGTCCCCACCAGGCCAAACGCGACGGGCTATCGGGTGGGTTCGAGGACATGGACATGGCATAGAGGTCCTTCCAGGCAGGGAATGTGCGGCGCGCGGCGCAGCAGGACGATGCCGCCAGCCAAGAAGGCACACGAGCGCGGGACCGTCATCGTTGGCAGACGGCGCGCGCCCGGCCTAGGGGCTAGGCGGCGGCCGCGAGCATGGGCGGCCCGCGCAGCGCCAAGACGGCCAGCACGGGTCGTGGCGTCAGCGGCGACAGAACAGGCTCGACGGGCAGGGCGACGCGGCGTGGCGCCGGGATCGCGACGGGCCTCGGCATCTGGTGCGGGCGGCGCACGATGGCGCCCCTCACCCTCGCCACCGCCCTCACCGAGCGCTGAACCAGACCAATCGCCGCCAAGCCGCCGCACAGGTGCGCGAGCAACACGGGCAGCGTGACGCAGGCAAGAACGGTGAGCACCTGGGCTGGCGCACCCCCAGGCATCATCGCCCCGGGATCGCAACTCGGATCAGCGTGGACCAGCGCGAGGCGCGTGCCCAGCCAGCCTGTGGCTCCGGGCGTCTCGATGCACGAGGTGAGTTGGAATCCGGCGCGCGCGAACAGCGTCGCACCCAAGGCCACCGGCAGCGCCACCAGCGCGACCGCCAGCGCAGCCGTGCTCACGATCAGGCTCGCCGGACGGGCACCCCCGGGCGCGCCAACATGCGCGCCAAGTAGCGCGGCGCGATCACGGTATGCCCACAGGCCCAAGCCCACGGTGCGAATTGTAACCCCTCAATCAGAACGTGACCTGGACGCAGGGACTGACACACAGCCGTTGGCCCCCGCTGGGGCACCGGCGGGGGCCAACGGGGCCATGGCCACGGCGTCAGGTGTCAGGTGCGCGCCGTGGCCAGGACGCCTACCCCTCCAGGTGCGAGCGACGGCGCAGGGCCAGGATCATCCCGAGCGCCAGGAGCAGGACGCTCAGGGCGATCGCCAAGGGCACCTGAGGCGCACCCGTCTTGCCAAGGCTGGGTGGCGCCGTGGGGTCGACGGTCTCGGCCAGCGCCGGCACAGCCGTTGTCGGGGTCACTGGTGCCGGCGTCGTGGCGGGAGCCGAGTATGGCGCCACCGACTGGCTCTGGCTGGGCGTCGGGCTGGACGATGGCGTCTGGCTCGGTGTCGCGCTGGGCGTGGAACTTCCGCGCGCGCTGGGCTCTGCCTGAGCCACCACTCCCGTCGG
>JAISBQ010000374.1 GCA_031266115.1 Bifidobacteriaceae bacterium | reverse complement strand
GGCACCAGCCTGCCGGGCCACCTCGACCAGCCGGACCGAATTCGAGGAGTTAGCCGATCCGACCACGATCACAACGTCGCACTGCGCCGCGATGTTCTTTACCGCGGACTGACGGTTCTGAGTCGCATAGCAGATGTCGTCGCTCGGCGGATCGGCCAACAGCGGGAAGCGTTGCCGCAGGCGCCGCACGGTGGCGGCAGTCTCATCGACACTCAGCGTTGTCTGACTCAGCCACACCGCCTTCGCCGGATCAGGCAGATCGATCCGGTCCACCTCGTCCGCCGTGCCCAACACCTGGATCCGGTCCGGCGCCTGGCCGGCGGTGCCCTCGACCTCCTCGTGCCCGGCATGCCCGATCAAGACGATCGAGTACCCCTCCGACGCATAGCGGACCGCTTCGCGGTGGACCTTGTTGACCAACGGACAAGTCGCGTCCACCGTGATGAGCTCCCGATCGGCGGCGCGGCGGCGCACCTCGGGCGAGACACCGTGAGCCGAAAAGACGATCCGGGAACCGGGCGGCACCTCATCGGTGTCTCGCACAAACACCGCCCCCAGCGCCGCCAACCTCGCCACTACGTGTGTGTTGTGGACAATCTGGCCGCGTACGTAAACCGGCGGACCATACAGCTCCAGAGCCTTCTCGACACAAGCAACCGCCCTGTCCACGCCGGCGCAGTAGCCGCGCGGCGCCGCCACCAGCAGCCGGCGCTCCGACCGCCGGCCATCTCCCACTCCGGCACTCCTCCCGCCCACGCGGCCCATCCTATGGCGCCATCCGCCACCTAAGCTTGGGGCGTGCACGCCCCACCGACACCCGGCTCGCAGCCGCCCACGCCGCGACCGCCCGGCGGCGCCGCTCAACCGGCCGGGGGACCTTCTGGACTGCGCACCGGCGCGGCACCGGACGCCGCCTGGTCGGTCAAGGACGTGGTCAACAAACTCAAGGAGTACCTCGACCGACTCGGCGCCATCTGGGTCGAAGGCCAAATTGTCGAACTGACCCGGCGTCCCGGATCGAAACTGGCCTATGCGACGCTGCGCGATCCGGACGAGAACTACTCGATACCGCTCACCATTTTCACCACGGTCCTCGACACGATGGACGGTCCCCTGCGATCCGGAACCCGGGTGGTGGCCAACGTCAAACCCAACTTCTGGCCGGTTCGCGGAACCCTGTCCCTTCAGGCGCGAGAAATCAGGCGCGTCGGGATCGGTGACCTGCTGGCCCGGATCGAGCGGTTACGCCAGACGCTCGCGGCCGAGGGGCTCTTCGCTCCCAGCCGCAAACGTCCGCTGCCGGTCATCCCCAAGACAGTCGGCTTGATTGTTGGACGGGCGTCCGACGCCCAGAAGGACGTGGTGGTTGGAGCCACCCGGCGCTGGCCGTCGCTGCGCTTTGAGATTCGCGAGGTCGCCGTCCAAGGGATCCGCTCACCCGCGGAGGTGACCGCGGCGCTACGGGAACTCGACACCCATCCCATGGTGGACGTTATCGTGATCGCCCGCGGCGGCGGAGCGCTCGAGGATCTGCTCGGCTTCTCCGACGAGGGCCTCCTGCGTGCCGTGGCCGCCGCGACCACCCCGGTTGTATCCGCGATCGGCCACGAGAACGATTCACCACTGCTCGACCTGGTGGCGGATCTGCGTGCCTCAACCCCCACCGACGCGGCCAAACGCATCGTTATCGACTACGCCGAGGAACTGATTCAGCTTCGCCGCGGCCGCGACGTTCTCGCTAGTTCGCTGCGACACCGCCTAGACGCCGAGGCGGCCAGGTTGGCGAACGTTCGCTCCCGGCCGGTCTTGGCGAACCCAACCTGGATCTTCGACATTCGCGCCGCCGATCTGGCGGTAGCCCGGACCGACCTGCGCCGGGCCATCGCCAGCGGCGTCGAGCACCGGGCGGGCGACATTCGAACGCGCAACGCCTCTCTGGTAGCGCTTTCGCCACAGGCAACGCTCGACCGGGGCTACGGGATAGTGCGGACGGCCGGCGATGTGATTGTGCGCGACGCCACCCAGGTGGCCGCCGGTCAAGAGGTCCGGATCCGGTTGGCGCGCGGTGAGTTCGCTGCCAACAGGGCACCGTACGCGACGCCCGGCAGCGCGATCGCGCAAGACAAGCCAGGGACCAGCATTGGTGGTTAGCTTGTCCCCATGCCTTCACCACCCCCGCAAAGTGAGGCCGGTGCCCGGGCCCTCACCTACGAGCAAGCGCGTGCCGGCCTGATCTCGGTCATCCAAACGCTGGAGGCAGGCGCCGAGACCCTCGACGAGTCGCTGTCGCTGTGGGAGAAAGGTGAGGCGATGGCCAACCGCTGCCAAGACCTGCTCGACGCTGCGCGCGCCCGGCTCGGAGCCGCTCAATCCTCACCCAACCCTCCCGTCGACGATGACGGCCCTAACACCAACGGAGGCCCGCCAGCATGACCACCCCCACCGCTTTGATACTCGGCGAATCGCTGATCGACATTGTGCGGCGAGGCAAGTGCGAGACCGAACACCCTGGTGGCAGCCCGATGAACGTCGCCATCGGCCTGGCTCGCCTCGACATGCCGACCACGCTCGCTACATGGATCGGGAGCGACGAACGG
>JAISBQ010000364.1 GCA_031266115.1 Bifidobacteriaceae bacterium | reverse complement strand
CTGCGCCTCCCCATCACTCCGTAGGAGTAGAAGAGGAGGTCTCCAATCGCGCGATCGATGGCGACCGGCCCACCCGAGGCCAGGCCACCCGGGGCCGTGACCCGAGGCAAGGCGACAAGCTGGGTTCCGGGGTAGAACTTCTGCGGCCAAGGGGCGTCCGCCCAGTCGATCCGCCACTTGCGAACGGGCATTCCCTGGTCGGCCCGGCGAAAGATCATCTCGGCGTACCGCGGCGCCGCCTGGCCTGGGGCCAGTTCCGTCCACTCCTCACCCAGCCGTGTGAGCGTGGCACAAGACGACTCCGGGGCGGGTATCGGCCCGTCCACGTGGATGGTTGTGTCGGTCATCGCGATTCACTCCCGTCCGCCGTCAGGGCCTTGACGGCCACGAATCCGAGGGCAGCGAGTTCCGGGTTGGTGACGTCGCAGACAATCACGCGGGGGTTATGGACCACTTCCGGAGGGGCCGTTCCCGTCACCAGACCGTTCGGGTCGAATCCTGGCTCGGCCGTCATCGACCACGTCTCGGGGGCCTTGTCGTGAGCGGCCCGTTGCACAGCGCCGATCAGCCCAACGAGCGAGGCGCACAAGGCTTCGGCCAAGTCGCTGCCTGCGGCTGCCTCCCAGGCCGTCACCCCGGAGTGCTGGCACCGCGAGATGACGACGTGGCGCCCGAGGTGGCGGCCGGCATCGAATGATTCGATGACCACACCGAGCCTTTGGGCTGCGTCGCGCAGAAAGACGCTCTTGGGTGAGGCGTCCGATGCCGTCGCGTGGGGTGCCGCACCCGCGCGAGCCGCCGCGATCAGTCCTAGACGCGCGGCGGCCGAGGACACGGCACCTTCCAACGCTTCGTCGTGGTCGAGCCCGATGCCGCAGCCCAACGCTGAGCGGCCGAAGATGCCCAGCGCGTTGGCGCTCGACATGGTGGCGACGGCGCCGGACGGCACGGCGACCTTCTCACCCGTGAGGAGGTCGCGTCCCAGGACAGGATTGGATGTGTGGGTCTGATCGCGCGTCGTGCGACCGTGAAGGTGACCATCGACCGTCGGAGCCTCGACCCCCGAGGCTGTGGGGGGCGCCCACGTTTCGAGCCGCAGCGCCAGCGCCTGCCGGGTGGCACGGGCACGGGCACCGGCGACATCCCAGAGGTCGGCCGAGCCGATGGTGACCGGTGGTCTCCCACCACCCAAGACCACCTCCGCTACAGATACCTTGAGCGGCAACTGCTCGATCCCGCCATCGTCGAATCGCATGATGGGAAGAGTCAGCGGATCGACCGCTTGTGTGCAGGCCTTGGACCAGCTTGGCCCGACCCTGCCGGAGACTTCGTCGGAAGGTGCAGGCAGGCTCGACGCCGGGCACCTGTTCATGAACCCGGTGGTGGCCGGGTGGAGGTACCGGTGCGGGATCACGCGATGACGCTTGGCCTCACCGTGAAGACAATCGAGAACCAGGATCGAATCGGCTGTCTCAGGCTCAGAAATCCCGGTGAGGTTCCGATACACCTCAATGGCGGCAAGGGAGGCGCCAAACCGCTGGACCGCAGGTAGCCCTGTCGCGGTCGCGCCGGTCTCTACCCCCGCGAGCGCGGTGACCCAGAAGTGGGCGGCACTCCCATCCGAATCGTGCTCACTCAGCGCCGCCATCATGTCCGCCCAGGTAGCGGCCGAATCGTCACCGGCGGCCCACATCGGGCCGATCACGAGGTTGTCGCCTAAGGCTGTGATCGGCAAAGTCACCGGCGCACCAAAGCCGTCCCCTCCCTGCGCCAGCCGCCGCGCCGCCCACGCCGTAGGCGGCAGCACCAGGACATGGCACTGCGCAACGTCATGGTCCAGGCGATCCAGCGGTCGAATCTGAACCGAGTCCGGTAGATCGTCCGGCCGCGCGGCGCCGGGGCTGTAGTAGGTCAGGCGCCGGCTCCCGTTCTTGACAAGCACGCGGCTAAGCCAGTCGGAAAGGGGGCAGCCGCCGACCACGGCGATGGATGCGTCGCGGAAGCGAACAAAGCGACGCTTCGGATCATCCTTGAAGTGGGCGATGAAGGCGAGCTGTTCAGCAAACCCCACCTCGTCATCGGGCGAGAGGCTGACGTCCGGACACGGGTCGATTTCGCGGAGGAAGCCCCGGGCCAGTAACGGCTCGACAAACGCCTCCACCTTCCGCCAAGTCCGCTGGTCCAGCGCCTGGGCGAGTTCGTGCCGCGAATATGAGCCGTCCAGTATCGGCGCGATGGCCTTGAAGGCACGGTAGGCGGACGCTCCGGCGATCTCAAGGACCGTCTCGGTGTTGGAGAAGCGGATACCTGCAGCGGATGAACTGAACATGGTGTTGGCTCGGAGCCTGAGCTTCGCGCCTGGGTGGGCTCCGGAGGGCCGCAACGCTTCGACCGAACGGGCCGTCGATGGGGCGATTCCTTGCTGTGAGCGGGTCATGGCCTGAAGTGAAAACCGTGACGTCGCGTCAAGGTCAAGCGGCTCACACCACCAACGGTTATCCGTGCTCTGCTCAAGGTTCTGTGCGCGTCTTGGTGCCTGGCTCCAGACTGGAGCTCATCTGATCTGATCCGAGCGCAAGCTCGACGCTGTGACCTGCGCACATACGCTCGGCGCGACTCGATCAACTCAGAGCCTTCACACCCTCCCGCAGGTGCTGGCAACGGCCAAGGCCGCAGCCCAACACCCGTTCTGGGCAGCGACACGGATAGACACCCCGTGCGGCGCAGATCGATGGTCACCCACGCTCCTGGTTCCCGAAAGTGCCGCAAAGTTGCTCCACACGAAACTTCGCGGCACTTCCGGGGTCACCGACTTTGCCGGGGTCGTGCATGGACAGCCCTCACGCGCCACCAGCTTCCCGATGGTGTGTGATAACGTCCCAAGCCCCTGCGCCAGTTCCCTGACAACCCACCCCGACCAGCGACAGGACCCCGCTAGTGCCCGATGCGAAGCTCTCCCCAGACCCGTGCCCATGCCTGGTGGTGGACGCTTTGGGTCCTGCCCCCTCGGGGCACACGGACCCCGATCTGGCGATCCAATGGGATGGTCCGGTCATCTACCGCACGCCGACCCACGTCTTTGTCTCGGATCCCAGGGCAACCAGCTGCGTTCCCTGTGTCATGCAGGCCGTGGGTTACGATCCGTCGCTCCGCCACGCAGTGAGCACTGTCGAGGCCGGCGTGAGTCTGCCGGGAAGCAACCCGTTCGAGGCCGAGTTGATGACCCGTCTCCTTGAAGTCCTTGCCACTTCCGATCCTGCGACGGCCCCAGCGGTGGTTGGAATTGACCGGTTGCGGTTGGGAATTTCGGCTGTACGGCTATTGACCCGTGAGGCGTGTCACCCGTCCCGGCACCACGAGTTCGCGCCTCAGGCTCCGCCCGCGGATTATGACGGACAACGCTGGTCAGGTGATGCGCCGCTTGCGGCCCGTGCCCCGGCCCGCTCGCATTTCGACGCAGTGCAGCCAAGCGATTTCCTTGATCCAGCAACCGCTTTGGCTGGATCCCGATCGTTTTGGGACCTTGAGTCAGAGATTCCCGCCAAGGTTGCTGGCGAGAAGCGGTTGGGCGCCCACAGGGAGAATTGGTCGCTGCATTGGGGCGGCCACGCCGGTACATTCGCCGATTCTGAGGCCATTGGTGTGCTAGAAGGACTCGAGAGGATCGCCGGGTACAGGCCGGCCCGAAATGCGCTGCGTTGGCGGGGGTCCGGTGCCGATCTACCGGCGCGCTCCGTAGGCCCGAACGAATTCGGCTTGGCGTCCGAGGACTGGCCGTTTCCGGTTCCGGCGGAAATGAATTGGGTGCCCGGCTATTCGCTGCGCGCAAGAGAGGTGGTCGCAGTGCCAGAATCGCTGGTGTATTACGGGGCCGAGCCGGCCCCGGAGCTATTCGCGTTCGAAACCTCGAGTGGCTGTGCCGTTGGCTCAACTCTGCCTGAGGCTGCGTTCTATGGCCTCCTCGAAGTGATTGAGCGAGACTCGTTCCTTATCGCGTGGTATGGCGGGATTCCCCTCCGGGAGATCGATCCCGACGGTGTCGAATCCAATCTGGCGCAGATGATGCTGGCACGGATGCGGCTATATGGGCAGCGGGTCCGCCTCTTCGATTGCACGGTTGGTTTGCCGGTTCCAACTGTGTTGGCTGTTGCCGAGAATGAAGTGAGCTGCGCACTGTGTTTCGGCGCCGCCAGCAGGCCTGATCCGCAGGCCGCCATCCTGGGTGCTTTGTCGGAGATCTGCTCTGATTTCGGCCTGGGCTTCGCCTCCGACTCGGCCTCGACGCATCGCATGACTCAGGAAAGGCTGACGCAGACCGACGCTATGATTCGCGATTTCCACGCGGTCAGACGGCTGGAGGATCACGCTGACATGTTCAAGAATCCCGCGGCCCGCCACTTGGCCGCGTTCTTGCTGGATGGGCCGGCGGAGCCGTTGGTTCCGGTGGACATGGTTGGACGATGCCAAAGCGCGGCCGACGTGGACAGGCGCGGCCTCGGTCTTGACTGGCTCATCGAGATCACCAGCGAAGCGGGCTTCGAGCCGATCGTGGTAGACCAGACGATTCCACTATTGACAAGACTCGGGGCCCACGCGGCTAAGGCCATCGTCCCTGGGCTGATCCCCATCGACTTCGGCTGGTCGGTTCAGCGCGCCCTACGGATGCCCCGACTGCGGGACGCTTGGGCGGCGCACACCGGCCGCCCAGCATCGGCGTTCGTCCCCAACCTGGTCCCGCACCCGTTTCCCTAACCGGGACCACCGGCCGAGTTTCACCTTTGCGGACTCCCGTGGCCCGCTTCGGGCCCCAGACCTGAAACTCGGCGATCTGCAGGGGCTTTCGCGTTAGTTTGATTCCAGTGCTTTCAGCGCGTTGGCGATCATGACCGCGTGAGCCTCGCCGACTGCTTCGGCTTCCGCGCGCATCGACACAGCGACAGATTCCTCCGCTGCCGCCTCTGCGACATCTCGGGCCGCCCAAAAGCCCGTCTCTTCCTTGCAACCCCCGTCAATCTCGGCCTGCCGCTTCTCGTCTTCGGTCGCGCTCGGGGACACATACACCCCAGCAAACACCCCATCAGGAAAAGAGACATACTCAGCGAATGCCTCATGAGGGTTCTCGAAGACATACCCCTCATTGGCCATACACCCGCTCCATCGCTCAGAAGCATCCTGTATCTCAGCGCTCGCGCGCGTTGCTCGGTCTATGGCGGCCTCAACCTCCCCACTAATGACGTTCATCTCCTCCACAGTAACGGGTGTCCCCTCGTTGATCTGGGCCGTCGCCTCGCCGATGCAGCCGCTCATCCCGTCGGAACCAGAGTATGCTTCCTGGTACCCAGCGGGCACGGGGGGCCCGTGTTGGTCGTCACCGTCAAGAAGTCTTTCATTGGAAGTGGCCGATACCCGAATTCAGCGCCATATTTCGCCTGCGAAACCCCCCACCAATAGGCCAGCTCCACCGCTCTCCACGCATCGAAATCACCTGTAATACCGCCACCACCAGGTGGGGTAAACCCCCCAAACCCCTGCTCAGCCATGCAGCGCTCAGCCAACATCACCGACGCATCCCTCACGAGTTCATTGCCGTCGTACCCCCCGCCCATCGCCTCATCAAGGAGGACCAGAGCGCTCTTCTCACTCGGGGCCGCAATGGCCTCGTCGCGAAGAGCCGTTCCATCACTGCAGCCAACAAGCCCGCTCACGCAAAGCAAAGCACCGAAAATCGCTACGCACTGACACATCCTACCCAGAAACATCTCCACAACCTTTCGTGACTAACGACATCGGGAAGCGGTGAGCCCCGTGATCGCCAGTCCGGCCGCGGCCGCCACAGCGATGAACTTCATCTTCGTCATGCGAAAACACCTTTCGGTTATCCGTCAATCATGAATGGACCAATGCGCCTCCCGAGGAGTCTGGGGCGGCGCGGGGCGACCGGACCGCGGGCAAGCTGCCACGCGGATTTCCGAGAGATCCAGTCGATGGGCTATTCGCGAGTTCGACCGGCACTGGATCCGCTGCAGCGCGCTGACCTGCCGAAACAGGGGCTGGAGCAGCCTCAGTTTCGGCCCGCCTTCACAGTCGATCAGGGACGCCACTGACGCAAGAGCCACCGGCTCACCTCCCATCTTGGGAGGACATTGGATAATCCTTCCACTCGGAGGGAGTTGTCACCGGGACTGTCCGACGGCGACATCGATGGCTAGGGCTCCTGGTCACCTCTTGTTTCCTCACAGTGACTATCGTCAGCGACACTTTTACCGAGAGGTCTGCGTCGATCATTGTCCCCGGGGGTATCCTGACGGCTGCGAATTGTGGCCTGATTGTTATGTTCAGTCCGTCTGTCCATCCAAGAGCCGAGCCAGGGGCGAGCGAGGCCGCCGTAGCCCATCCATCGCGGGCGCCACCCCGGCCCTAGACGGTCCGGCGTGCTGCGGGGGAGTGGGAGGATGGTCGCCGTGCACCCGAGAGGCTCGAGCAACGACGCTGTGACGGTTGCCCGCGCACGTGTGCCAATGCGGCCGCGTGAGGATCGGGCACTCAGTGTGTGGGCCAGAATGGGCATTCGATGAAGCGTGGGGCGTGGTTGGCGGTGGTTTCCGCGCTGGCTGTTGCGCTGACCGCGGGCGGGTTTGTCGCGGGTCGGTTCATCCGGTCTCCCGCCGAGGTGGCCGCCGATGCCGAACCGCCGGCGGCCTCGCTGATCACCGCGGAGGTGGTACGCCAGCGGATCGAGAAGACTGTCATCGCACGTGGCGATCTGGTTCCGTCTGAGCAGGTGAACGTCGCGGCGGCCGGCGGGTGGAGCTCCGGAGAATCGGCACCGAACCCCGGCTTCGAGGTCATCATGCCGGGCGGGGGCCAGGTGGACGATGGCGGCGGGAGCGACGGCGTGTTGACGGACACCTTTGTTGCCGTCGGCGACGCCGTTGACGAGGGAGAGGTGCCGATCGAGGTCTCCGAACGGCCTCTCATCGTGCTCCGCGGGCCCGTGCCCCTGACACGGGACCTGCGTCCGGGGATGACGGGCGGCGATGTCACCCAACTCCAAGACGCCCTCGGTCGCCTCGGTCTGTATTCCGGCGCCGGAGATGGCGTGTTCGACCAGGCCACCAGCACCGCTGTGACCAGGCTGTATGCCAAGGCCGGCTATCCGGCTCCGGCCACCGACGAGGGTGTGGGCACCGACGATGACACGCTCATCGCCGCGGACCAGGCCATCGACACCGCCCGCGACGGCGTCACCACAGCGAGGCAGGGCGTGACCGGGGCGCGCGATGCGGTCGCGTCTGCCCGCAGCGGCCTCGCCGCGGCCAAGCGCGCCCTGGAGGATCTGCGCACCGAACGCACCGAGGCGACGGCCGCGCGCGAAAAGGCGAGAGCCAAGGCGGTTGATGAGTGGACCAAGGCGCAGGCGGCGGCCGCCCACGCTGCTGCCCAAGCCGCAGCAGCTGCGGCTGCGGCGGGCGGTTCGACACCAGACACTGGCGCCACGGGCGGGAACGCCACCGGAGGCGCCAGTGGCAGCGGCGGCGCGGGGGCGGGAACGACATCGTCCACATCTTTGGCCGATGCGATCGACGAGGCGTTGGCAAGCGCACCGCCGCTACCCACCTCCTCCCAGTTCGCGGCCGCCAAGGAGGCCATCGAGGCGGCCGAGCGCGCACTGACCATGGCCAAGACGGAGGTCAAGCGCGCCGAAGACCAGGTGGACGAGGCGAAGGCCACCGTCACGGACGCCCAACGCGCCAAGGAGCGAGCGGCGGCCCGGATTGGCTCGGTGGCGCCTCGCGCGGAGATTGCCTTTGCGCCACAGCTGCCGGCCACCGTCACCGGGGTGGCTTCCTCGGTGGGGTTCACCGTGCCCGCGGTGCTCGTGACGCTGACGCCCTCGGACCTCGTGGTCAAGGTGTCGGGGCTGGCCGGCGTCGGGACCGGTGTGGTGGCCGAGGGCAGCGTGGTGGAACTGTCGATGCCCGATGGCGCGCTCCAGGCCGGGGCCGTGGTCTCGGTGGTCCCTGCGAGCGACGGCACCAGCGCCGTCGACGTGGTGATCGCCCCCGATGACGTGGTGGACGTGGGACTGGCGGGGGTAAACATCAAGGTGACTTTCGTGGAAGCAGCCACCGCCGGTGAGGTGTTGGGGGTGCCGCAGGGCGCCATCAGTTCCGATTCGGCCGGAGAGTTGTCCGTCATCGTGGTGGACGGCCCTGGCGCCACGCAGGACTCCACCGACGATGCCGGCCAGTCCGGTCAGCCCGAGCTTCGCCGGGTCCCGGTCACGTCCGGGGTGGCCGGCACGGACTTGGTCGAGGTCACGCCCACGCAGCCGGGGACCCTGGATGCGGGAATGCTGGTGGTGATCGGGGGGTGAATCCGCAGCGGTCGTTGATCGAGCTTGATCGCATCGAGCGGATATACCCGGGATCGCCCCCGGTTGAGGCCTTGCGGCCCGCCACCCTCGCCATCTCCAGCGGCGATTACGTGGCGGTGGTGGGGCCCTCCGGGTCCGGGAAATCGACATTGTTGAACGTGCTGGGGCTATTGGATGTGCCCACGAGCGGACGGTATTGGCTGGACGGATTCGACACGGGACGCTTGGCGCCACGCCAGCGGGCCGCGTTGCGCGGGTCGCGAATCGGCTTTGTGTTCCAGGCGTTCCATCTCATGGACCATCGCAGCGTCCTGGAGAATGTGGCATTGACGGGGACGTATTCCCATCTTTCGCGCTCACGCCGGCATGCCGCGGCGCGCGACGCAATTGACAGGGTGGGACTCACGCACCGCGTCGATTTTCTGCCGTCGCGTCTGTCCGGTGGAGAACGCCAGCGCGTCGCCATCGCGCGGGCCCTCGCCGGATCGCCCAAGGTCCTCCTGTGCGACGAGCCCACCGGAAACCTCGATTCCCATCGTGCGGCCGAGATCATCGACCTGTTCGAGGCGATGCATGCCGACGGGTTGGCCGTCGTGGTGGTCACCCACGACGAAGGCTTGGCAGCCAGGGCTCACCGCCGCCTACACGTGCATGACGGTGAGGTCACCGTGTCCGATGACGCCACCCACCCCCGCGACGATGGCGCTCCCACCGGGCGGCGTGCCCCCGAGGTGATCCGACCATGACGCCCCGCCGGCGCCGCGGACGCGAGAGTCCAGACCAGGGCGTCACCTCGCGGGACGGCGCCCCAGCCGCCGGTGCCCAGCGACGCGACGCCAAACGCCAATTGCGTCCACGCATTCGGCTCGTGGATGCGCTGGGCGAATCGGTCGCGTCCGTCGCGGCGCGGCCAGGCCGCTCGATGCTCACCATGACGGGCACCATTCTCGGGTGCGCAGCCTTCATCGCGATCATCGGGCTGACCACCACAGCGGCCGGTCAGATCACCTCAGCGTTCAACGAGCTGGAGGCCACGACCGTGACGGTGGTCGATAGCGCAGTGGAGGTGTCCGGCGAGCCCGGCTTCAGCTTCCCCGACCAGGTGGGCCCGCTTATGCGCCAGCTGAACGGCGTGATCGACGCCGGAGTTTACGCCCAGGCGCCGTATTCCTCGCAGCTCACCTCGATATCGATCCGCCCTGAGGTCGACGGCGCCGGAGGATCAGAAGGATCGGTCCTGTCGGTCTATGGGGCCGAGCCGGGGACCTTGGCCGCCGCCCGCGCCGAGTGGGCTTCTGGGCACGCGATGGACCAATTCCATGTCGACACCCACCAACCCGTCGCCGTCCTGGGGTTCGCGGCCGCCGCACGGCTCGGAATCGCCTCCGTGGTGACCCACCCCACCGTCTTCGTGGGAAACACGGCTTATGCCGTGGTCGGAGTGATGGCCGAGGGAGGTGCGTTGCCGGAATTGGGCAACGCCGTCATCGTCCCCATCACCACCATGATCGATCACTACGGCCCGCCATCGTCCTCCGATCCCGCCCGCGCTTTGATCCGCACGGCCATGGGCGGTGCCGGATTGATCTCGATCCAGGCGCCTTTCAAGCTCCGGCC
This sequence comes from Bifidobacteriaceae bacterium, assembly GCA_031266115.1. Taxonomy (GTDB): domain Bacteria; phylum Actinomycetota; class Actinomycetes; order Actinomycetales; family WQXJ01; genus JAIRRT01. Next base: position 1,220 of record JAISBQ010000364.1, on the reverse strand, counting down.
CGACAATCCCGAGGGTTTGACCGCCATCGCCCCGCCGGATTGGTCCATGATCACCGACGATGTCGATACCTCCATGAACGGGCTCCTGCTCGCCCTCGCCGGGATCGCCCTCATCATCGGGTGTGTCGCGATCGCGAACACCACGCTGGTGGCCGTGATGGAACGCACCGGCGAGATTGGTTTGCGCCAGGCCCTCGGTGCCAAACCCGGCCACATCCTCAGTCAATTCCTTCTGGAATCGATCATGCTCGGGGGAATTGGCGGGCTCTTGGGCAGCGCCGTCGGAATCGCCGCGGTCCTCATCGGGTCGATGCTCCAATCGTGGAGCCCGGTCCTCGACCCGCGGCTCTCCTTGGCCTCGCCGGCCATCGGGGTGATTGTCGGCGCGCTCGCCGGGCTCTACCCGTCGTGGCGCGCCAGCCGTATCACCCCGGTCGCCGCACTCCAACACTCCTAGGACGCCGCCGCGGGGGCCTACGGCGCCGCGGTGACCGTCACCGTGTACTTCTTCGACTTGGCACCGGCCTTCACCCTGATGGCAGTGCGTCCGGGCGCCTTGGCGATCAGGCGGCCGGCCTTGTCGATTGTCGCCACGGTGGGCCGCGATGAGGTGTAGGTGACCTTGATCGATGTCGCGGTGGCCGGCTTGTAGGTGGGCCGGACCGAGACGGCGGCGCCCACCCGTATGGACCGTGGCACCGTGGCTGTGATCGACTTCGCCTTGGCCTTGGACGCGGCCGGGCGCTTCGCCACCACCGTGACCGCGATAGTCGCCTTCTTGCCCCCCGCCGATGCCGTAATAGTCGCCTTGCCCGCCTTGCGCGCGGTGATGCGCCCGGTGGCCGACACTGTGGCGACGGCCGTCTTGGAGGACTTCCAGGTCACTTTTGCGCGCCCACCGACGGCCAGGTAGCCGAAGGCAGGCACGGTGATTCCCTTGCCCTTGACCAGCCGCACCTTCGACTGGCCCGCTTTGACCGTGATGACGGTCTGATTTGCGCTGGTGCCCGGAGGGGGAGTCGCCGCAGACCGGGCCGCCATCGCGATCGACAGCCACGCGATCGCCTGGCCCAGGCTGCCCGCCGTCGCCCCCGGATCGCTGGCCGCGGCCTTGGCCGAGGCAAGGGCAGCAGCCAATGCGACCCAGGCTGCGGGTGTGTACTCCGCTTGGCGGGCGGCTTCGGCCCGGGCGATCAGATCGGCCAGGGCGGCCGAGGCCA
>JAISBQ010000325.1 GCA_031266115.1 Bifidobacteriaceae bacterium | reverse complement strand
GTGCGCGCGGAGATGCCGACTACCTGAATGAAGCGCGCGAAGACGTGGGCCAGGGGGAGAAACAGCAGCGTGCGGCAGCCCTCGCGGGCGATCACGTCCCTGACGTTGCTCGGTGAGGTGTCCCATTGGGTGTTCTCGGTGAGGAGGACAAAGTTCCCGTGGGTCAACTCGGTTCCTTTGGGTCGGCCGGTGGTGCCCGAGGTGTAGATGATGGTGGCGAGAGTCGCAAGGTTGGGGGCGGTGCGACGCGCCTCGATCTCGGCGGCGGGTATGGCCGCACCAACCTGCTTGAGTGCATCGATGTCCCCGCCATCGATCTGCCACACCAGCGATAGCAGGGGCAGGCCGGGGCGGGCCGCGTCGACCAGGAGTCGGTGGGCAGGCGTCTCCACCACCAGCGCCTTGACCTCGGCGTCGGAGCAAATCCATGCGATCTGCTCTACGGACGAGGTCTCGTAGATGGGCACTGGGACTGCGCCGGCGGCCCAGATGGCGTAATCGAGCAGGGTCCACTCGTAGCGGGTGCGGGACATGATGCCCACCTTGTCGCCGGCCTCTACGCCGAGGGCTATGAGGCCTTTGGCGACTGTCGTGGCCTCGTCGGCGAAGGCTGACGCGCTGATTGGCCGCCACAGGCCGGGAGAGTCCTGCACTTCGATGACAGTCTCGTCGGGCGTCTCGGTCACGCGGCGCTGGAGCAGCGTCCAGATGTTCCACGCGGGATCGACATCGACTTGTGTCGGGGTGCTGACAGTGCGCATCAAGGGCTCCATTGTTCCTGGGGACGCACCATTTTGTGCCTCGCCTGACTCGCCAAGCTACGCTACCGTAGCCGGCCAGGGCGGGCCGCTAGACCTGGGCCCCGTTGTCGTTGGAGTCGCTCCTCTTGTGGGGCATCCGCCAAATCAGGGTGGCAATTCCGGCGAACCCCAACAACGCCAGCGCCCTGGGGACGAACCAGGGTGTGGCCAGGTGGACCACGACGACGATGGCGAGTCCCACCAAGCCGACGATGGTGGCCGCCCATGCGACAACCAGCAGGGGTTCGCCGGCGGTCACCGGGGGCGGCTTCGGGGGCTCGAAGTGTTCCCCTTCTTCCGGCTCGGCCCAATCGCGTGGCCCAGGCGGCGAGTGGCCGAGACCGGGTGCATCGGCCCACGGATCGACCCCGCCTGCCAGCGCCTCGAGCGCTCGATCGACGCCGTCGCCCTGGCTTGGGCCATCACGACCGTCCAGGCGGTCTGGGCCGAGGTCGGCTGATGAGGTTTCGCCGGGCTCCACGCCCATCTCGGACTCCAACTGGTCGGCAAGTTCGTTCCAGCGTCGGTCGAACTCATCGGCGTCGCGTCCGATAGGGTTTTCCACGCCCAGCACTCTAGAGGTCACGGCGCTCGGACGCTGCCGCGCGCCTTGGCGTGGGCCGGGTCTGGAACGGATCGCGGCGCGGCGAAGGGAAGATGCCTTGTTCTACTGGCTCGCAAAGTACCTGGCGGGACCGCTGTTGCGCGTCATCTACAGGCCGTGGGTCCGGGGCGGGGACAACATTCCGTCGACGGGACCGGCCATCTTGGCGGGCAACCACCTGGCGGTGATCGACTCGTTCTTTCTGCCCATCATGGTTCCCCGGCGCATCTCGTTCATCGGCAAGGCGGATTATGTGGAGGGCCGTGGCATCAAAGGTCGGCTCATCGCCGGGTTCATGCGCGGCGTCGGCCTGATCCCGGTGGACAGGCGCGGCGGCGCGGCCGCACTGGAAGCCTTGCGCACAGGCTTGAAGATTCTCCAAGACGGCGGCCTGTTCGGGATCTATCCAGAGGGGACTCGCAGTCCCGATGGTCGGATGTACCGAGGCAAGACCGGCGTCGCCCGCCTCGCGCTCGAATCGGGTGCTCCTGTGATCCCGGTCGCCATGATCGGGACGAACATCGCCCAGCCGGTGGGCAAGCGCATCCCGAAGCTCATTCGCACGGGCATGGTGATCGGCGAGCCGATGGATTTCTCACGGTTCGCGGGGATGGAGAACGACAGGCTGGTGCTGCGTTCCATCACCGATGAGATCATGTACCAGCTCATGATGTTGTCTGGCCAGGAGTACGTGGATGTGTATGCCGCGACCATGAAGGCGCGCCTAGCGGCCGGCGCCCCCACCCCGTCCAGCGAATCCGAACCTGCCGCGCCCGGTGGCCGCCCCAGACCGGATGTCTTGCGCCCCCCCGAGCCCCCGCAGCGCGATGACGATGATGATGACGAGGACGGCGACCCGGCGTAGCTGGCCATGGGGTACGCCGCTGAGGGACCATGGACCGGATCGTGACGGTCTCAGCGCGGCTGGGGTGCGGGTTTACCACAGGGAGTGCTCCCATGGTGGGCTGGTGGGTGTGGGCGGGGCGAGTCGGTAGATCCGTCCTTGGGGTGAGGTGATAGTCAGGACCCCGGTGTGGGGGTCACGTTCCCAGTCCCATCCTGCCAGTGTCTTGAGCCGATGGTGCGGACGGCACAAACTTTGCATGTTGGCGGCAATGGTTTGGTCAATAGCCCGCAGCTCGGGGTTAAAGGGAACCAGATGGTCCAGATCACACGCCCAGGCAGGACGCTGACAGCCTGGGAAACGACATGATTCGTCCCGCAACGTCACCGTGGCCTGGACGTGCGCTGAGGGTCGATACGAATGACACGCCATGACCTCTGCCGGCCATACCTCGGGTGGGAACACCGATGTTCGGCTGTTACCACGACTAGGCACCGTGATATCAGGTGGGCGAGTGTCGCGTGTGCCGACGAGCGGAGCGTGACCGGACGGGCTGGTGTCGGTGTTGTCATCGGGCACGCTGGCGGGGGCGGTGAGTCCGGGTGGGTAGGTGCGGGTTCCCACCCCGGCGACGCGTCCGGTGTGGGGGTCGCAGTAAATCGCGGACCATGTGGCGTCGCGAGCGATCGCCCGTGCGGCGTGGGCGGGTAGGGTCCCGTACCCGATCAGTTCGGCAGGAAACTCATCCGACCCGAGTAGCGCTTCGGCACGGGCGACCACCACCAGGCGAGGACGTACCGTCTCGACAGGCTTTCCGGTCATCAACGGGCCAGCCGGGCTAAACAAGTCCCGCAGGGCGTCCGCGCGCCGGTTCCCGAGTGTCCGGGTGACTTCTACCTGATGGGCGCCCACCGTGTCCCACTCCGGGGCATACTCCTGCCACGCCACGTCCACACCATGGTCGCCGTGGTGGCCGCCATCTTGATCGTCCTTGTGGGGCTCGTCGTCGGGAGGGGCTAGGTCTTCGGGGACGGGTTCGTCATCATCGGATGGACATCGCTCCCATTCGGCCGGCCAGCCAGGTGGCCGGTTCGGTGTGCTCGGCTCGTCCGGCCCGCGCGGTCTGTCCGGTCCCTGGGGTTCATGGCGGGGTTCACCATCCGGTCCGCCGGGCGCGGCGTGTGGGCCGCTGTCATCCTGGGCGGGGACCGGGGTGTCGACGATGGTCGGGTCTTCAGCCAGGGCCATGGTGGTCAAAGTGGTGTACACCTGCCACGCGTCGGTCGCCGGGAGGTAGGCGTGCAAGAACGCCATCCCATGACGAGCCTTCTCGATCCACACCGCCCGATTCGCCCTCGCACGAGCATGCTCCTGAGCAGCGCTACGAGGATCCACCCACTCTGCCAGAGTGCGCGTCAACCTCCGGAGATCAGGCAGGTTCCGGGCCTCAGGATGACGGGACAGGACCTCAGCGATCACGCGGTCACGACGCTGTGCGTCCAGGTGGTCGGTGTCCCGCAAGATCTGGGACGCTTTAGCAGCACCGATCTGACCCGTCCGTACAGCATCGCTGAGGTCGGGGGAGGCGGCCATCCCCATCCCCAACTCGATCATCCGGTTCACCCGCCCACAGGTGTGCCCAATCCGCAACGCGATCTCTTCTGCGATGGATCGCAGTTCCAGGGTGCTGCCACCATGCGGTTCAACCAAACTCCACACCAGATCAGCTCGCAGGCCCTCCAGGTAGGCGACCGATCGACCCAGTCCGGCGATCAACTCCACCGTGACCTCCGGTGAGCAGTCCCCGCTCGCCACCGTCTCCACCACTCGGGCCGCCAACGCCGGACCGGCCGGTAGTTCCGCCAACTCCCCTGCTACTGCCAGCTCGGTCTGCCAGGCCGCCAACCGGGACCGCCGTGCCGCTGCTTCGCGTTCCTTGTTCGCACGGGCTCGCTCCTTGTCGGCCTGCTCATCGCATTGCTGCTGGAACTCCCACCACGCGGCCTGTCCTTCTGCTTCGTCTGCCTGCTGATCCGCCAGAAGCTGGGCGTGCACACGGGCGATCTCTTCGGCATCGGGTGCTACGCACCGTGCCCACGCTTCGCTGTCGTTCTGCACAGGATCCATCGCGATCACCTGCTCCACCCTGCCCACCTCGGTCTGTCTCCACGCAGCCTCCGCCCGCTCCATCGTTACCCGCCAGACGTCCCGCCCCGCCTCCAGGCAGCGCGCTGCTTCCACCCGTTCGGCTCGTGCCCGTTCGCCGTAGGCTCGTTCGGCGTCCAACCGGTCCAGCGCCGCCTGCGGGTCTCCCACCCACCGCGCAGGCACCCGCGCAGCCACCGCCCGCTCAGCGCGCTCCCGCTCAGCATCGACGCCACTATCGGAATGTGTGTCGTGGGCAGTTTCCGCGCCGCTGCCAGTCTGTGTCCCACTGCGGATCGCTGCCGGGTTGGCCGGTCCGGTGGTGGCGTTTACCCCGGCAGGACCATCTGCTCTCATGGATGTATTCGTACAACCGTCCACACACATGTCATCGGTACCGGACCTGTCGCTGGCGCAGCCCATGTTCTGTGATGTGGTTGCGGCTGTTGCCATAGGTCAAGACTAGTACATCCGTACGTACCAGGCAAGCCGTGCGCCAACCCTCTTGTGCTCGGATCGCTCGAAACCCCAGCGCCCCCTGACCCCGTGCCACCGTGGCGTGGCCGAGGTCCGGTAAACGCAGCGACGCCAGGTCTGCTCGGTGAACTGTGTCCAGATCGGCCGGTTGTCATCTGGCCCAAGAGTCGAAGGACCTCTACCACCCAGCCTGGGTCGCCTTGCCAGCCGGCCGGGCGCAGTGAGGCCAGGACGCGCTCCGCTTCCTTGGCCCCCACCGACGCCTGGGCCGCGCACTGTCCGACGGTCGACATCATCGTCACCGACGCCGAGGCGCGAGCCACCCCCTATCAGCTCCTGAAACAGACCCCACCGTGTGTGGTGACGGGTGCTCACTTCCATGTCACGGGGGTGGCCGGTGCCGTGGGACCCGGCGCCGCCTGGTCACTCCCCATCCGGTCAGCCCCGCGCAGCGGTCCGCCACGTTGCTAGTCTTGGCTCGCTCCGGCCGCGGTGAAGTGCCCGGTGAGCACGCCAGCAATCAGCCAGCAAGTGAGGATGGTCCATGTCTGTCGCCCGCGTTGCCCTGTTGACCGCCGGGGGTTTCGCCCCCTGCTTGTCCGCCGCCATCGGCGGACTCATCCAGCGGTACACCGACCTCGCCCCCGATGTCGAGATCATCGCCTACCAGCACGGCTATTGGGGCCTGCTTCAGGGCAAGTCCGTCACCGTGACACCGGCGGCGCGGGCGCTGGC
>JAISBQ010000259.1 GCA_031266115.1 Bifidobacteriaceae bacterium | reverse complement strand
ACCGTGGTCTTGCCGGACATGGTGCGCAGCGACACCACGCGACGCAGGAACCCGGTCGGTGCCTTGGGCGCCACATCGCAGACGATGACGCTCCCCGGCTGGGCATCGAACGTTCCGGTGAACGTCACCGTGCCTGCTGCCACAGCCGTGACCGCGTCGCACTGCTGCTTGGTGAGCACCACGGCATCGGGAGCCTGGACAGGAACGCCAGCAGCCGGTGCTTTCACGGTGATGGGCAGGCCAGCCGTGTCGATGTAGCGGGCCGAGAAGTCCTTGATCCGTGCCCACACCGTGCCGGTGCCGGGAGCCAAGCCCGTGGTCAACGACCACGTGGGTGTCGCCTTGGTGGTGTCGACCGTGGCCGACCCCAGGAAGACCTGATCCCTGTACACCGCGACGGAACGAACACCGGAGACGGCATCGAACGCCAGGCCGGTGATAGTGACCTGCGGTGTGACAGCGAGGTCGATCGCTCCGCCGGCCCCTATCGGGCTGATGGACCCGGTGGGCGGAGCAGTGTCGGTTGCCTGGCTCTTGGCCTTCAAGACGGTTGCCACGACGGCGGCGTTAAGCACCGAGCCGCCCTGAGGCACGGAGACAAAGATGGTCCCGTTCTCGCCCACAAGCTGGTTGAACGCGATATTGGCCACCGACCCCTTGGGCAGCATGATGGGCTTGGCGTTGCGCACCGAGGACTTGGTCCGTTGGTACTTGAACTCGCCGCCCGTGGTGCCGCCTGCGACAGTCAGGCGAACAATCACGCGTGTGGTGGCCGAGGGCACCGAGGTCCCCGTCACCTTCAGCGAGTAGATCTTCTGCTTGACCTTGCTCTTGGTATAGGTCCCGCGCAGCACCGGCGTGGCCTTGCGATTGGACGTGAGGGTCATCGCGTTGTTGATGGCCGTCTTCTCGTCCGTCGCGGATGAGGCCTGGACGTAGCCGACGGCCACGATCCGCAGCGTGGTGGGGGCATCCCCGTTGACCCGGTACAAGATCTTGCCGTCCGCGGATAGCGGGGCGAGGACCAGCGATGTGGCCCAGCCACGGCGCACCTCAGCGACCGCGGTGCCCGGTGAGCCGCCGCCATCGGCCTTGGAGAATCCCAGGGCGCCGATTCCACTCTTGGAGTGGGTCTGGACGGACAGCCACACGGCGCGCACACCCGACGTGGGGATGCCGCCGGCTCCACCCACGGTCACCGTGGCATGGGCGCCAGAGGCCGGGATATCCGGACCGAGCTTCTTATCGGAGCGCACCAGCGAATAGTGCGGGATCGCTCTGCTACCGCCCGGCCCCGGCGTCGCGGTATCGCTGCCGGTGAGGTACGCCTGCGCGGTAATCGCCACGCGCACGCCCTTGGAACTGCGCAACCGGAGCTCGGCGTTGGTGTTGACCTCGATCAACGTGGTCGTGACCGTCGCCCCCTTGGAGTAGGAGACGGATGGGGAACCGGTGGCAGGCTTGCCTGGGGTCGAGATTTGGAGCTGGCCCACCGCCGGGGCTCCAATCACCGACACGCTGACCACCCAGGTGTTGCGGCTCTGAGGAATTGACCCCGGCCGTGCCAGGGGCACCGTCACATCGCGCGACGCGGCGATCGAGCGGCCAGAGGTGCCGCCCAGGACGTTGACGGGTTTGATAGGCCGCCACGCACCCACCGACGCCGGGGTTGTCGGTGCGATGGTGGGGGCGATGGTTTGAGCAGTGCGGACGGCCCAGGGGACGACGTTAGCTGCCATACAAGGGGTACCGACGATCACGGCCACTGAGCTGGCCACGGCAAGTGCCACCGTGGCGGTGGCGACAGTTGTGGCAAATCGACGCACGATTGTCCTCCCGTTGTTGTATGGACAGCCCCGGGGCTCGGTGAAAGGCGGGCCCCGACCGTGTCCGCACGGCCCGGGCGAAGCCCCGACTACGCGGACACGGTAACTAGCACCCGGGGCGGCGCGACCTTCGACGCCGTCCCGGACAGGCGCTTTCGACTATAGCTACGCCCTACGACATCGAGGGGATGCACCCCGGAATGCCCACGTGGAGATTCCGTAACACCTTTCGTGCCCGCGGGCCTTCCCCGCGGGACAACGCGGAACGTGCCCCCAGGCCCGCGGGCTACGGGGTGAGCAGCACCTTGCCCGTCGTGGTGCGGGACTCCAGGGCGTCGTGGGCGGCGGCCGCTTCGGCGAGCGGGAAGCGCTCGCCGATCCGGACCGCGAGGTGTCCACGGGCGGCGGCCCCGAAGACGCGTCCCGCGCGCTGCAGCAGTTCGCGTCGCGTCGCGGTGTAGTCGTCGAGCTTAGGGCGCGTGAGGAACGCCGATCCGGCAGCGTTGAGTTCCTGCGGGTCGAACGGGTCGACCGGGCCCGAGGACGCACCGAACAGCACCACGACACCGCGCCGGCGCACCGAGGCCAGGGACGCGGCGAACGTGTCCTTGCCGATCGAATCGAACACCGCGTGGACGCCCCGTCCGTCGGTCCGGTCGCGAACACCGGCCGGAAGCTCGGAACTGATGTCACGCATTGTGCCGAGGACGATGACGTCTTCACGGGGAACGCCATCGTCCAGAAGGAGTTCAAGCTTGGGGGCGCTTCCCACCACGGCGATGAGCCGCGCGCCAGTACTGCGAATCATCTGACCGGCCAAAAGACCCACCCCACCGGCAGCGGCATAGAAACTGACCGTATGCTCCTCGGCGACGGGGAAAGCGGCGCGAACCAGGTAGTCGGCGGTCATGCCCTGCAGCGCCAAAGCGCCGGCGGTCTGGACGTCGAGGCCGTCCGGAAGGGGGATCGCCTGCGCGGCGTCGACGAGCACCAGTTCCGCATAAGAACCCGTCGCCGATGACGCCCACGCCACCTGCGAACCGGGGTGCAGACCGGAAAGGTCTTCGGCGCCATCGCCGGCCTCAAGCACCTCACCTGCACCTTCAGAGCCCGGAATGTGCGGGAAAGGCATCGCGTAAACCCCGCGGCGCCGGTAAACATCGATGAAATTGACGCCGATGGCGGCTGGACGGACCAGGAGTTGACCGGGACCCGGAGTGGGATCGGGAACGTCGACAAGGCGAAGGACACGGGACGCGGGGCCTGGCTTGACCGCGTGAATGGCGCGCATGGAATCACCTTGCCACACGAGCCGCGCGAGACGGGTGAGCGGCGGCGCGATGTCGGAGGTTCGTGGCAGTCTTGGACCCATGCCACCACGCGCCAAGTCCTCAGCACACGTGGTCGAGTGGGATCGGGTCTCCCCGGCGCCCATCGTGCTTGTCTCCGGCAAAGAGGAGCTTCTCGCAGAACGGGCGGTCCATCGGGTGGTGCGTCTCGCCCGGACCGAAGCCCCGCAGGCGGAGGTCACCGATCTGGACGCCGCGGCGTACCAACCCGGGTCGCTCGCCGTGGCGGCCGGCCCGTCCCTGTTCGCCGACGCCGCCATCGTGGTGGTCCACGGGTTGTCCGATGCCGGAGACGAGCTTGCCGCGGACATCGGCGCCTACGTGGCCGCTCCTGAGCCCGCCGCCACCGTGGTGCTGCGACACGCCGGGGGAGTGCGCGGCAAGAGGATGCTCGATGCCGTGCGCGCGGGCGGCTACCCCGAGGTGGTGTGCGCGGAGATGAGACGGGATTCGGACAAGATGGCATTCGCCAGCGCCGAGTTCCGCCGCCATGAGCGCACCATCACCGCCGACGCCCTGCGGGCCCTCATGGACGCGGTCGGATCGGACTTGCGCGAGCTGGCTGCGTCGGTCGATCAGCTCGTCGAGGACACCGAAGGCCGCGTCACCAAGCGGGAGGTGGACAGGTATTACGGGGGCCGTGTGGAGGCGACGGGTTTTACGGTGGCGGACTCCGCCATCGCCGGCGATGCCGGAGCTGCCCTGACGCTGGCGCGTCACGCGATGGCGACGGGAACCGATCCGGTGCTCATCGTCGCCGCGATTGCTGCGAAGCTGCGGACCATGGCCAAGGTGGGAGGTGCGCGGCGCCGGGGTCTTGATCCGGCGAAGGACCTGGGTGTCATCCCCTGGCAGGTGGATCGCGCCAGGCGTGACTTGCGGTCCTGGGACGCTGCCGGCCTGGGCGGCGCCATCCGAGCAGTTGCCGCTGCGGATGCCGAGGTCAAAGGCGCGGGCAGGGATCCGCGATTCGCGGTGGAACGGGCGATTCTCGCTGTCGCCACCGCCGCTCGCGGCGCCCGCGGCCGCGGAGAGATGTAGGGCGGACCAGCTGGCTACTGGCCTCGGGGCCGGGCCTCGACGGTGTGGGGAATGAGGACGGCGGGTGTCATTCGGTCCAGTTGGCCGCTGGGTCTCGGGGCCGGGCCTCGACGGTGTGCGCGGACGCGCGCGGTCACGGACTCGGCAAGCCTTGTAGGCGCGCGGTGGGCCTCGGCATCGTGCTGGGTGCGCACAAACGGCGCCGCACTCGGGTGGGGCGCCGTTCGCGTGAGGTGAAGAGGTGTGTGGACTCCGCGCGGGAGCCCAGCGGTTTACAGGGCTGCTACCTGCTTGGCGAGAGCCGACTTCCGGTTCGCGGCCTGATTGCGGTGGATGACGCCCTTGCTCACGGCCTTGTCGAG
>JAISBQ010000228.1 GCA_031266115.1 Bifidobacteriaceae bacterium | reverse complement strand
AACCTGGCGCGCTCGTATGGCTGGTGGGAAGTCTGTTCATCAGCACCCTCGGGCTCGGGACCGTCGCCCTGAAGGAGCCCTATGGAGACTTTGGCGGATGGCAAAAATACAAGGGCGGGTTCAGCTACTGGACCGGCTCCAAGCACGAGTTTGTCCAGCTGCAGCGTCGGGTGTATGACGATCTCAAGCTCTCTCTGCACGCCGCACTGTTCGACAGCTACGCCGTAAAATCTGAAACGTGCAAGGCGCTTTTCAGCGCGTTCGCCACGCTGCCGCCACCTCCCGATGATCCTGCAGATCACCTGCTCCTCGAGGCCCTGTATCGCTGGAGGGTGTGGGACTGGGATCGTTTCGGTCTGGTGAAACAGTTCGCAGTGGACGAGGGCTATTTCGCCGACGCCGAGTCGTTCGATAACCGCTTCGAGGACTATAAGAAATGGCTCTCAGAGCCGCGGCCCGACGAAACCGGAGTCGCCCAGCCCCGTCGCATATTAGCTGATTCCCGGCCTGCACAGGTCCGCGGCCTTTTTCGGCTCGATCTTCCAGGCCGTGTGTACCGGGGGGCAGGCACCAGCACACCACGGCAAGTCTCGCCTCGCCCAACCGATGTTGAGGTCGCCTTGCAAAGTCTTCTCGAAAGTCTAAATGAAACCCATAAGACCCTCACGAGTAGCTACAGCGTCGTGTCCGATTACGCATGGGATTGGATGGTGCGTTCGACTACGAACGAAAATAAGGTGGAATCATGAACAGAGAAGAGAATGCTGACGAACCAACGACCGATGGTGACGCACGCGCCACCGAGGCCGGTCGCCGGGAAGCCGCCGACAAGGAATTGCAGTTAGCCTATGAGAGATTTGCTTCTACCCCAGAGTATCTCGAGAAACTGCGCCGGGGAGGTACGAGCTTTAGAAACGCTACCCAGTTCGCCGTGGGGGATCTTGTCCAGTGGAAGCCACTGATGCAGCTATACGTGATGCCAGCCATGAATCGTCCAGGGATTGTGGTCCCTCCACCGACGCGCCGCGACGAGACCCTGGATCCTGATGGTGTCCTTGATCCGGGCATACCAAAAGAGTCCCGACTTGTCCTATCCGGAAACGACGACGCGCTGTACGAGGATATCTTCGTTGGCGTCCTGGACATCGAGAGGACTTTCCGAGTGTTCAAGTTGCCGAGCCGGCGCCTCGAACACTGGACTCCTGGCGACGCCGACTGAGTGGCGCTGGGGGCCACACGATAATCCAGGCCCGTATCCGTGTGTCTCGCGACACGTGCAGCACCAGCAGGCTTCCCAGTGCATCGCGTCGCCCGACTGTGCCCGCTGACGCCCAAGGTCACCCGGCACTTCAGGAGTAGGCGCAACATCACTCCCCAGCGCCATGACTCGGTGTGCCCACGTGTTCTAGGGTTGGTCCACATGCCGGCTGCTCACTCGTCCCGTGTGATGGGTTTTGGCGCGCATACCGCAGCCGTCGGTGATCTTGTGACCTCGCTTTACTCCATCGGCACGGCGACCGACGCCACTGCCGACTCTCCCGCGCCCGCCCCGGACGATGCCGGCCACGCCAGCACCGGTTCCGCGGTGCTCGCTAGCCCCTCTCCAACCGAACAGCCGGCCACCCCCGACCCCTCCGCTCCTCGCGACCCCTCGCCCGGTCTCACGTCGGTCACTGCCCACATCGACGCCCTGGCCACCGGGCGGCTGCGCGGCGTGGTCAGCGTCGACTCGGACGCCAAGACCGCCCTCGTGCAGGGCCGCTGCCCCATGGCCCGCGTCATCGCGGTCCTCGCCCACCGCGGCCTCATGCCCCTCACCACGCCAGCCACGGTCGACCGGACCCTGGGGGGCGCGGTGACACGGACTTGCGTTGGTGCGTCATCGTTCGCCACAGGCACGTTCGCCGATTCCGTGCACGAACTGGAACTGCTCGGACCGTGCGGTGCGGTGATTGTTGCGCGCCCCGATGGTCCTCACAGCGATCTGTTCGCCCAGGTGGTGGCGAGCGATGGGCCCACGGACCATGTCATCGTCGCAGCCCGCATCGCTCTGCGTGAAGCAGGGGATTTCGTAGCCACGCACCAGGTGGGGGCGTCGGACCCGCACGATCTCGCCAAGGCGATGACCGGCATCGTCCGCGATGGCGCATGGGAAGGGGAAGCGGTGGACTTCCTTGAGGCCGTGAGCTGGGGTCCTACACGCCACATCATGTCCCTCGGCAGGATGGTCAGCCCTGCCGAAGCACCCTGCCACGCCGTCAATCCCTCCCGCTATCACGCCGGCGGCCCGCCCTACGCCGCAACCCTGACGCCCGGCGCCACGGACCTGATGACCATGCCGGACTTTCTGACCCGCTGGGAACCGGACGGCTACTGGCGTTCCTATCGCTACGGCCTGGAACACCGCGCCATGCGGCGGATTTGGCCCACGCACCTGCGCACCCCCGCCGCCTACGCTCGAATCGATGCCTTCTGGGATGGCCCGGGCCACACGCTGGACGGACTGCTCCGCCGGCGGGACTCCATCCCGCGCGTGTTCCGAGAGGTGTGCGTCCCGGCCGCGACGCTGGCGGATTTCGTGGAATCGGTGGCCGGTATCGCGCCCGGCGTCCCCGTCTGGGCGACTCTTTTCCCTGGCCCCGCGGACGATGACGCCGCCTCCCACGCCGGCCAACCCGCCTCCGGGCCGGGTACCGTCCCCGTGGACGACGCCGCGGCCGCCCCTGTCGGCAAACCTTCCCTGTGGGCATACTGCGGACTGTGGGGTCCGGGCTCCCATCAACGCACAGGCCACGCACCGGCCACGGAAGCCGCCATCGACCGCCTGGCCACGTCGTTGGGCGGACGCACAGTCCGCGCGGAGGCATAGGGCACGTCGGACGCCACCAGCCCCCGCCGCTCGCGCAAGGGCTCATGCGGACCCGGTCTGTAGTGTCGGTTTGGCGTCGAGTTGAGCCTTTGGGTCGTGGATCCGGCCTCACGGGGACCCAAACGCTCAACTCGGTGGTGTGTGGTGGCGGATCCTTCGCCGACCCTTCAGGTTTGGGGGC